>JAYUYY010000029.1:0-3135 GCA_043752225.1 Sandaracinaceae bacterium
ATGAGGCCGAGCGCCTCGAGATGCGCGCCGCCCTTCACCAACACGCCTGCGCGCGCTGCACGTGCGACGCCCGAAAGCACCGCGCTTGGAGTTGCAATCCCAAGCGCGCACGGACTCGCCGCGACCAGCACGGCCAATGCGCGGTAGAACGGTGCTTGGTTCACGCTGCTCGAGCCCGCAACGACAAAGCCATCTGCTGGGATGCGCGTATTGGGCTTCACCAAAAGCCGGTGTCCGACAAGCACCTCCGCAATGGGCACTTCTTGCTCGCGACCTGCGTCATCGATGCGCACTGCTGTGGCGGGCGCGAGCTTCGAGAGCGCTTCGATCGCGTGACGCGCACGACCCATCGCATAGCCCTCGAGCGCATGCCCAAGCGTGAACAGAAAGAGCAGCAGCGCGCCTTCGAGCCATTCGCCCAACACCGCCGCGCCGATCGCTGCGACCAGCATTAGAAAATCGATTTCGAAGCGTCGAGCACGCAGCGCGACGCTGACCTCTTGCACGGTGAACCACGAGCCGAGGGCGTACGCGACGACGAACAGCCCCGTCGAGACCATCGACGGAACGTTTGTCTTCGACAGCAGCCAACCGAGCGCGGTCAGGGCTCCACACGCGAGACTGAAGATCAGCTCCGTGCGTTCTCCGAAGAGACCGCTGTGCGCGCCGTGTTCGTGCTTCTCGGCTGAAGGCGCGTCCTTGCGCAGGACAACACCCGCACTGGCCGCCACTGCCAGCAGCGCAGCCTGCGAGACCTTGCTCGGATCGAGCTCTATAAAAAGTCGTCCGGCTCCAAACGATACCGTGGCATGCAAGACGCCGGGGTGCTTCGTAAGGAGGTCTTCGACGACTTTCGCCTGCCGCTCGTGCCGCAGGCCGACTACGGGCACGGAGATGTGCTCGAAGCGTGCGCGCAGCTGAACGCCCGCGTGTTGGACCAGTGTCTCAATTTTTTCGAGTCGAACCGCGCTCGAATCGTAGTGGAGGCAGAGCTTGGGTTTCGACGCGTCGGCAGCATCCACGTGAGCGTCGTCGACTCCGGCTTGAACACGCAGCGTTTCGAGCAGGCGCTTGACGCACGCGTCGCACGCCGCGGCATCAGTCGGAAGCACAAGCTCCAGGTCGAGCTTGTGCTTGTTCACGCGTGGCTCACGGGCCGCACTTCGTTCGGCCCATCGCCCGATCCCGGCGGTGGAGAAGCCTCTGGATCATTGCGATACATGAACGCATAGAGCGTGGGCAGCACGAAGAGCGTGAGGAAGGTCGCGCTGACGAGGCCGCCGATCACGACCGTCGCGAGCGGCCTTTGCACTTCGCCTCCGGCGCTGGCAGAGAGGGCCATCGGAAGGAAACCGAGCGCCGCCACCGTTGCCGTCATCGCGACGGCACGCAGCCGCGACTCGGCACCTTCGCGCGCTGCGAGCGCGGGCGAGTGACCTTGCGCGCGCAGTTTTTTTACCGTCGCGAGCAGCACGACGCCATTCAGCACCGCGATGCCAAACAGCGCGATGAAGCCGATCGCAGCGCTGATCGAGAACGGCATGCCGCGCGCAGCGAGCAGAAACACGCCACCCACTGCGGCGAACGGCACGTTCAAGTAGATCAGCAACGCAGGCTTGAGCTCTCCGAATGCCATGTAGAGGAGAATGAAGATGAGTCCGAGCGCGAGCGGCACCGCAGCCGCCAAGCGTCCCGTCGCTGCGCTGAGGTTTTCGAACTGACCACCCCAGCTGAGCACGTAGCCCGGCGGCATCTTCAGCTCTCTTTGCACGCGCTCTTGTGCGTCGCGCACAAACGATGCGAGGTCGCGTCCGCGCACGTTGACCTCCACGTTGGTTCTGCGTCGCACGTTCTCGCGGCTGACGCTGGCCGGCGAATCGACGATCTGGATGCTCGCGATCTGACCCAGCGGGACCAGCGGCCCTCGTGGACCGCTCACAGGCAGGCTGCGCACTTGGTCGATGTCGGCGCGCAGCGAGGCCGGAACACGCACCTGCAAGCGAAAGCGCCGCTCGCCTTCGTAGACCTCCCCGACGGCACGACCGCCAAGCACCTCGATCGCGTCGAGCGCATCTCGGACGGAAATCCCGTAGCGCGAGGCGGCGGCGCGATCGACCGTGACCTCGAGCATGGGGAGGCCGGCGAGTTGCTCACCGCGAACGTCCGAAGCGCCTGGAATGCCACGCACCACACCTTGCAGCGAGAGGCTCACGCGCTCGAGCGTCGACAAGTCGTCGCCATAGATGGTGATCGCAACGTCCGATCGCGTGCCGCTGATCAGCTCGGCCATTCGCATCTCGATCGGCTGTGAGAACGCGAAGCCAAGACCAGGCAGCGCTGAAGTGAGCTTGGACGACATCGCCTCGACCAGCGCCTCTTTGGTGGACGCGGTGGTCCACTCCTCGGGTGGCTTGAGCATGACGATCACGTCCGAGAGCTCGACACCCATCGGGTCGGTCGCGATCTCGGCCCGGCCCGTCTTGGTCACGACGGTGGTGACTTCCGGAAACTCCTTCAGCACGCGCTCTACACGCGTGCCGCCCAAGATGCTCTCCTCGAGCGACACGCTCGGTAGCCGCAGGATATGGAGCGCGATCGCACCCTCATCGAGCCGCGGAATGAACTCTGCACCCATGCGCGACGCGACGGCTCCCGCGAGCACGAGCAGCAAAAGGCACACGCCGATGATCCGCTTGGGCATGCGCATCGATGCGGCCAGCAGGCGTGGATAGCCGCGATGCATCAAGCGCACGAGGAACGGCTCCCGCTCCTCCGTGTGCTGTCGCAAGAAGGTTGCGACCAACACCGGGACGAACGTGAGCGACGCGATGAACGCACCGAGCAGGGCGAACAGCACGGTGATCGCCATCGGCTTGAACATCTTCCCCTCGATGCCGGCGAGCGTGAGGATCGGGACGTACACGAGCACGATGATCGCTTCGCCGAACAGCGCGGCTTTCCGCACGTCCATGGTCGAGCTCAACACCACGTCGGCTGCTTCCTCGTAGGTCATCGGCCGACCGCGCCCGCGAGCCGCCGCAGCGAGGTGCACGACGGCGTTCTCGACCACGATGATCGAGCCATCGACGACGATGCCGAAGTCGATCGCGCCAAGGCTCATCAGGTTTCCGCTCA
>JAYUYY010000030.1:0-7980 GCA_043752225.1 Sandaracinaceae bacterium
CGTTGGCGTCGAGCGCGATGCCGTAGGGGCGGTCGAGGAGCGCGTCGGTCGCGGGGCCTTCGTCGCCGCTTGCGCCGCGCTCGCCGCAGCGGCCGGCGACGGTGGAGATCATGCCGTCGCCATCGACTTTGCGGATGCAGCTGTTGAACGTGTCGGCGATGAACAGGTTGCCGTCGGCGTCGACTGCGACGTCGATCGGCTTGTTGAGCGACGCCTCGAGCGCCGGGCCTCCGTCGCCCGCGTAGCCGCCTTCGAGCTCGGGATCGAATGCATCCGGACCGCTGCCGGCGATCGTGCGCACGATGCCGTCTTCAGAGAAGCTGCGGATGCGGTGATTGCCCGAATCGCAGAAGTATAAGGTTCCGTCCGGACCCAACTCCATACGTCCTGCGGGCGGCGCCGACTGGCTGAAGGGTTGATAGATCAGCGCTTGGGTTCCCGGGCCTTGGTCGCCTGCAAAGCCTTGTGGTTTTTGCGGCGGGCACTTTGGGTTACTCGCGTCCTCGTCGAGGCACAGCTTGCACGTCGCGAGCCCGGCGGCGGCGTCGAAGCCACACACCTGCTGCACGCCGGCGGGCTTGGGCTCGAACTGTTCGCTCGGGCCGACCACCGTTCGGATCATGCCGTCGTCGTCGATGCGCCGGATGCGTTGGTTCGCTTGATCCATGATCAGCATGCGGCCTTGCCGATCGAACACGGTCGCGACCGGCAGATCGAGCACGGCGCTCTCCGCCGGACCGTTGTCGCCGCCATAATCGCGGCGCCCATCGCCGACGAGCGTGCTGAGCTGCTCGGTCGCTGGGTCGTAGCGCATGACCTTCGAGTTGTGCCAAGCCGACATCACGATCCGGCCTTCGGGATCGAAAACAAGATGCGTCGGATGATTGAGCGCAGCGGCTAGCGCAGGCCCGTCGGCCGCGTCGCCGATCTCACCGGTGCCGATCACGGTCTCGACGACACCATCGCGCAGCGTGCGCACGCGGTGGTTGTTCCAGTCGAGCACGTACGGCGTGCGGTCGTCGTCGAGCACGAGATCTTGCGGCAAGTAGAGCGATACCTCGTGCGGCCCGTCGCCATCATGGCCGAGGCCTGCGATGCCATCACCCATGTAATTGCAGATGACGCCGGCCTCTTCGCAGACGGCAGCGTTCTCATGCTGGGTTTGGATCGCTGCGGCATCGCTCATGCTCTCGCGCGAGCTCGCGCATGCCGACAACGTCAACATGGCGAGCGACGCCGAACGCAGCGCTCGTGCAGGGCTCAACGCGTGTGTCATGGCTCCTCCGTGGCGTGGTCGAGCACGCGCAGCACGCGCAGCACGCGGCTGTTATAGGTATCGAGGATGTACATCGAGCCTTCGTCATCGAAGCTCACGCCGGTCGGGCGGTTCAGCTCCGTCTCGCGCGGCGCGAGCCCGTCGCGACTCGGGCCGCGCTCGCCCGTGCCTGCGACGGTCTCGATCTCACCGTTCTCGAGATCGATCGCGCGGATGCGATTGTTCTCTTGATCGCCGACGTAGAGCCGGCCATCCGGACCTAGCGTGAGCTTGCGCGGCTTATTGAGCTTGGCGTCGACCGCGGGTCCGCCATCGCCGCCGAAACCGGGTTCACCGTTGCCCGCGATCGTCTCGATGCTGTCGGCCTCGAGATCGATCATGCGGATGCGATGGTTGAGCGTATCCGCGACGTAGATGCGGCCGTCTTCGGCGACGGCGATACCTCCGCCCGGCGGCGGATTGCTGCCCGCCGGCAGGTTGAGCTTCGCTTGCAGCGGTGGGCCGCCGTCACCGTCGAAGCCAGCCACCATGGGTGTGCCGGCGATCGTCGTGATCACGCCATCTTCATCGACGCGGCGCACGATTTGGTTGCGTTGATCGACGAGCACCATGGCGCCGTCCGGCATGCGCGCGGCTTGCACGGGTTGGTTGAGCCGCGCGCTCGCGAGCGGACCGCCATCGCCGGCAAAGCCGGGCGGCCCACCGGCCACGACCCACACTCGCTTCGTCTCCGGATCGAAGCGTCTTAACTTGTGGTTGTGCCACGCGATCAAGAGCAGCGTGCCGTCGTCTTGCGGCACGAGCTGCGTCGGGTGGTTCAAGGTCACGTCTGTGCCGAGCGCGCCAGCCGGCGTCAAATCGCTGCGATCGTCGGGACCGTCGCCCACGAAGTCGGTGCCGATCACAGTCTGCAGCTCGCCCTGCTCGGTGATCTCGCGCACGCGATGATTGTTCCAATCGAGCACGTAGCCCCGACCGTGCGTGAACGTGATGTCGACCGGCCAGTACAGCATCGACTCACGCAGCGGCAGGCCATCGCCATTGAACCCAAGCTCGCCGGTGCCGAGGTACGTGCACGCGACGCCGGCGCGCTCCGAGCAGTCTTCTTCTTGCTCGCTGCCCGGCGCAGCGACGTTGGCGGCACATCCGCTCGCAGCGAGCGCGAGCACAGCGGTGTTGCGTGCAACACGGAGGAGCGCGTTCATCGGATCGTCTTCGTAACGCGCGTGACTCGGCGTCGCGCTAGAAACAGCAGCGCGAGCCCCATCGGCGCGAACGACCCGCGCGCGCTTGCGCCGCTCACGCTGCACCCGTCGTCGGAGCTGCCTGACATCATCGGCCGCGCTTGCGACGTGTCGGCCGGCATGAAGACGCTCATGCCGCCCGCGCTCGCGCCGCCGCTGCCGCCTGCAGCGGGCGCGTCGAGGATGTCTTCGATCATCTCGCACGTCGGTAGCGGCGGTACGACGAGCCACGACGGATCCGCCATCGACGACTCACAGGTCTCGACGCTCGCGCGCTGAGTCGCGTGCGTCTCTTCCAGCCAACCAAAGCGTGCGTCGCAGGTCGGCGGTCGCGGCGCGCAGATGCTGATGCTCGAATACTCAGCGGAGTAATCGAACGCGCCGCTGCGACCGCTCTCGTGCGTGACTTCGGCGCAGCTCGGCACCGTTCCCGATGCGGTCAGCACTGCGGCTTGATCGGTCTCGCAGCGCATGCCCGCAAAGCCCGCGAGGTTAACGCACTCGGTGCTCTGTAGGGCCGAGAGCGTTCCGCAGATGTCCGGGATGTCGAGACCACCGGCGGAGAGATCGACCGGCGCTTCATCGCGCACGCACGTCACTGAGGGCTCACCATCGAGATCGGTGTACACGCGCGCGACGTAGCCTGCGTCGCACGCGCAGCCGACGCCGATCGCGGTGGCGCTGCATAGACCGCGGCCGCAATACACGGTCGCGCAGTCATCGACCGCCGCGAGCGCTTCGTAGGCATCGGCGTCGATCACGTCGGGCGCGCATCCGTCGAGCGACGAGACGGTCGCGGTCAGCGCGAGCCGCGGCGTAATCACGAGCGCGGCATTGGCCTCGAACATCGGATCGAAGGTCATCTCCTCGGCGGAGAGCCGCGTCGTGATGCGGGTCATGCGCGGATACTTGCTCGCGAGATCTTCGATCAGCTGCACCGCACCGATCAGCTCGACCGAGTCGAGGCAATCCGGCTCGTCGGCTGCGTCGAGCGGACACTGACACTCGCCATCCCCGATGATGTTGCAGGTGTCGATGCCAGCCTCCGCGGTCGAGCAGCAGTCGCTGCCCGCGGAAGGAACGCCGAAGCCCTGATCAATCGGCGTCGGTTGAAAGCGCGGCGGTACCGATGAGTACTCGAGCATGAACGCGCGGCCGCCCTCTTCATCGAAGAGCCGCGCGAGCACCATCGGATAGTTGTCGCGATAGGTCAGGCTCGTCTCGATCGCCGAGAGCGCGCCATCTGGAATGTCGTGGCCTTGCAGCAGGGTTTGATCCTGCGGCACGTAGCCCGAGTTGCCGTAGATGTACGCGGTGACGGTCAGGTTCGGCTCCGCAGCAACCGCCGTGAGCTGCAGCGGGATCATCGGTTCGGTGCCTTCGAAGCGCATGCGCAGCGGACGGATCGCTTCGGCACCGGCGCCGGGCACGAGCTTGGCCGCGACGAAGAGCATGTTGGCCGCGACGTAAGGCTCCATATACGGGCTGGTCGTGTCGTTGACGATGAAGCCTTCGGTCTGCAGCCAATCGACTGCGCCCGCGGCATCGTCGGCGGCGAACACGATCGTGTCGTAATCACCGATCTGCTCGCGCTTGATCACTATGACCGGTGGCGCATCCAGCGCCGCGTCAGAGGCGCCGCTCATTCCACCTGCGCCGCCTGCGGCCGAAGCGAACGAGCCCGCCGACGTGCCGGCGGTGCCACCGAAGCCGTTGTTGTTCGCGTTCGGGCAGTACGGCATCGGGTGCTGCTGGCATTGATAGAGCGACTCCGGGCAGAGGTTCGTCGTCGTCACGCTCACCGTCGGCTCGGTCTGCGCATCGATCAGACCGAACGCCTCCGCGAACGACAGCTCGAGCTCGGGCACGGACGGCACCGGTACGAGCCACGCGAACTGCGCTGGATCTCCGGCGAAGCGAATCAATACGTGCGCGACGATGTGTCCGTCCGGCTCGACCTCGAAGATGATCTGCTCGGCTTGCTGATTGACCGCGAAATCCACGGCACCCGGCATCGGCACCGGCGGTGAGAAACATCCGCACGCGTACGCGAGCGAAGGAGAAGCGACCCAAGCAAAGGACGCTGCAAACACGGCTACGAGAGCTTTTGGCGCAAGGTGGCTCATAAATGGGTACCCCGCGCTGTGTTACGCAAGAAGCGTGCGCAACATGCTTTTTCACTCGCAAGGTGCTAGGCGCTAACGATGCCAAACACGCGCAAGCTCTGGTTGTTTTTGGCAAGCGCGTTGCCTTGCGCATGCGCGATGGAGGCTCGCGAGCAGCCACCCCAGCCGGTGTTTCCCGCGGACTTCGAATCTCAGTACTTAGAGATGCGCGACTGCCGCCAGAGCCACGAGCACGAGCTGCGCTTCATCCGCGTGCTGGCATCGCCGAGCGCGCAAGCGCCCTACGCTGCCCTCTCGGCCAACACGCCGTATCCAGTCGGCGCGATCCTCGTCAAAGCCGAGTACGACGACTTCGGCTGCGAAGCCGAAACGCTCTTGGGCTTCACCGCGATGCAGAAGCTCGCCGAAGGTGAGAGCCCGGACGGCGGTGATTGGCGCTGGCAAAAGCTCGACACCGAGCGCGAGCTGCTCGAAGACGGCGCGCCCGAGCGCTGCGTCAACTGCCACGTCCAGCACTGCGCTCCACCTCATGGCTATGACCTCAGCTGTTCTGAAGAGATCTAAGTATTAGTTCTTCTCAAGGCCGCCCCGCCGGCCTGCGAGCTACCGGTGGCAAAGGCGGCACGACGATTGAGGTCAGCGACGGATCCGCGTTGGTGCAAGCGCTCACGGATAAGCAAAACAGCGCGACGCCGAAGCGAACAGCGGCGTAGACAAGATCGATGTCAAAGACGTGAGCGACGTCTCCATCATCGCCGACGCGCTCGCAGCTTGCGCTAGCGGCTGGGATATCCGATCCACGCGCGCTTCGCGCCGCAGGCTTACTGCGTGCGGATGTGTTGTATCTCGACCTCGCCGCCGCCGAGCTCCAGCGTCGCGTCGGCCTCGCCGGCCAGCTTGCCGTCGTAGTCGAAGAGCTGCACGGGGCTCGACGTCGCCCAGTAGCGGAAGGGCCATACCGGCAGCACGCGATCGGCGTGCGCTTCGTGCGCGCCTTGCAAGTAGAGACAGCGCAGCTCGGCGTCGTACTGCAACGTGAAGCGACCGAGCGCGGACATGCTGGCGCCACCGCGCGTCTGCGAAGTGACCAGCTCGAGATCGCCGCGTGCTGCGGGCACCGGTAGCTTCGCGAGCGGTTGATCGACGAGCTCGACGAAGGCCCTCACGCGGATCGAGTCACCGGCCTCGCGCTTGAGCTGCGCGATCGTCGGTGCGTCGATCGCTTCGGCCTCGTACAAGACCGTGTTGCGCACGACGTCGAGCGACGAGCTAGACGTGGTGATGCCGCGTTCGGCAAGGACGCGATCGATCCGTGAGCGCACCGAATAGCCCGCCGCGCGAAGGTGACGTCGTGCGCGTGTCGAGGAACAGCTCCGGATCGATCGCGAAGCAGCCGTCGTAAGTGAGCCACTCGTCTGCGTAGCGAAATGAAATACGCTCACCGCTCGCGCTCGCATGCCGGTACACGGTGCCGACCTGCACGGCTCCGAGATGGGCTTCGAGCTCGGTCATCGCGGCACCTTGGGTGCGCGGCGTGGCAGGCGCGAGGCCTCGAGCTCGACCCCCACGCGATCGGTCGCGACATCGGCGAGCATTGCGACACCGTCGAGCAGGCCCAGCACGTTGAGCACGCTTGCGTAGAGACCCATCGAGACCCGCGGGTCGCCGCGCTCGACGCGCGTCAGCGTTGCGCGCGTGGTGCGTGCGCGGTCGGCGACGATCTGCATGGACAGCCGCCTGCGCAGGCGTGCATCGCGCAAATCACTGCCGAGCTTGCGCAGCGCGCGAGCGGTGGAGATGGCGACCCGATGCGGGGTGGGCACGATTGTATTCTTCCTAATCCAATCAGGCGCGATAATGTATTACGAAGAATACATCCAGGCGAGGCACGCGTCGAGGCCCGACCGGAGCATGGCCGCGAGGCGCGAACGTGCACGGCGCGCGCGGGTCACTGCACGAACGGACGGATCTGCTTGATCACGAGCTGACCGTCTTCGCGGATCTTCCACTCGGTGTCGAGCATGACGTGCGCGGTATCCGGTGCTTGTTCGTCGAGCGGGTATACGTCAGCGATGTTCGCGAGGTGCTCGCCGAGCTCCTCGAGGCGCGCGTCGTCGAGCACCCACTCGCCCTTCGGTAGCTCGGTCGAACCGCGCGCGCGCTCGATCTGTTCGACCTTTCCATCAACGAGAGTGAGCAAAGCCTTCTCTGGCCAAACCCCTGGCAGGGCCGAGACGACATCGAGCTCGCCGAGCTGCGCGTTGATGAGGTAGCG
The DNA here is from genome assembly GCA_043752225.1 of Sandaracinaceae bacterium. Lineage (GTDB taxonomy): Bacteria > Myxococcota_A > Polyangia > Polyangiales > JAFGIB01 > JAYUYY01. The sequence goes on from JAYUYY010000030.1 coordinate 6,922, forward strand.
GCGGTCGCCTTGCAGCAGTGGATTGCCGGTGAACGCGACGATGTTCGCGAGCTCGCCCTTGGTGCGCGTGTCGACGAGGATGCCCATCGCGACTTCGCGATGATCGATGCCGTACCAGGTGCGCTCCTCGAAAGCCTTCATGTTCCACAGCGATGCCCACACTCGGGTCAGGCCGCGGCAGATGCCGCGCTCATTCGGTTGATCGGGGTCGCAAAGGCTCGGGCCTACGGCATCCGCATCGGTGTCGTCGGCCAGGCACACGCTGGTCGAGTCGTACAGGCCTGCGCCATTGAAGCCGAGCGCGTCTTCGGCGTTGCTGCTGCTGCGGAAGCGCACCATCACAGTTTCGTCGCCGGCATAGGTCGCGCGGATCTGTGTAGAGAGATCGGCGAGGAGCACGGGATCGCACGCGGCGTCTTGCATCGCGGTCTGCAGCGCGGCGAGCCGCTCGCGGCGCACGGCGCCATCCGTTCCAAACTCGGGATCGTCGAAATACCGTTCTAAGGTTTCATGAAAAGAGAGCGGCTCGAGGCCTTCACCGAGATCGACCGACCACTCGGCCCCGCGCACGAACGCGTTGTAGTAATGGACAGGGATCAAGAAGCCTTCGAGCTGCAGCGCAGCATCGATGCGCTGATACAGCACAGCGAGGTTTGTGCCCTTGGAGCCAAAGCGAGCCGTGGCCGCACGGCGCGCAGCTGCGGTTTCGGTCGGCAGATCGAGCAACGGGACGAGCTCGGTCCAGCTGAGATCGGCTGGACCGAGCTCGACCGGCTCGGGCCGCAAGCCCTCGTTGCAGCGCGCCTCCTCGTCGGGCGTGATCGCGATGATCGTCGCGCCCGCGGCGCCGCATTCGAGCTCGACCAGCTCGCCCTCCCATTTCGCGAGCAGGTCGTACGCACCCATCACGTAGCAGTTGGGAGTGCCGCGCGCGGCGCTGCGCACGTTGAGATGGGAGAGCTCGCCCTGACGCGTTCCGGTCACGATGCCGGCAATGACGGTTTCGATGTCATACGGCGCTTCGTCGGTGACCAAGATGTCCTGCCAACCGAAGTCGGC
>JAYUYY010000031.1:0-7972 GCA_043752225.1 Sandaracinaceae bacterium
CTACGTCGGCATCTATTTGCTCGGCGTGCTGTGCCTCGCGCTGCACCTCAACCACGGCTTTCAGTCGGCGTTTCAAACGCTCGGATTGAGCGACCGCAAGTACGCGACGTTGTGGAAGGCCGCGGGTACGGGCTTCGCAATCCTCGTCGGAGTCGGCTTCGGCTCCTTCCCCATTCTGTTCTTCGCCACCAGTCAGATGGGCGTAGACCTGCTGAGCTGGAGCCTGTGAGCAGCCCCATGAGCACACTCAACAGCAAGATCCCCGAAGGCGCGCTCGACTCGAAGTGGACCAAGTTCCGCTCGACCGTGCCGCTGGTCAACCCTGCGAACAAACGCAGCATCGAGATCATCGTGGTCGGCTCGGGCCTCGCCGGCTCTGCAGCCGCCGCGAGCCTCGCTGAGCTCGGCTACAAGGTGAAGTGCTTCTGCTTCCAGGACTCGCCGCGCCGCGCGCACTCGATCGCCGCGCAAGGCGGCATCAACGCCGCAAAGAATTATCAGAACGACGGCGACAGCGTCTACCGCCTCTTCTACGACACGATCAAAGGCGGCGATTACCGCGCGCGCGAAGCGAACGTTCATCGCCTCGCCGAGGTCAGCGTCAACATCATCGACCAGTGCGTCGCGCAAGGTGTGCCGTTCGCGCGCGAGTACGGCGGCTTGCTCGCGAACCGCTCGTTCGGCGGCACGCAAGTGCAGCGCACGTTCTACGCCGCAGGCCAGACCGGCCAGCAGCTCTTGCTCGGCGCATACAGCGCGCTCGAGCGCCAAGTCGGCCTCGGCACGGTCGAGATGTTCACGCGCCACGAGATGCTCGAGATCGTGAAGATCGACGGCAAGGCGCGCGGCATTATCGCGCGCGACCTCGTGAGCGGGAAGCTCGAGCGCCACTTCGGCCACGCGGTGCTGCTCTGCACCGGCGGCTACGGCAACGTCTTCTACCTGTCGACCAACGCGATGGGCTCGAACGTGACCGCCGCCTGGAAGGCGCACAAGCAAGGCGCGTTCTTCGGCAACCCTTGCTACACGCAGATCCACCCGACCTGCATCCCGGTCTCCGGCGATCACCAGAGCAAGCTCACGCTGATGTCGGAGTCGCTCCGCAACGACGGCCGGATCTGGGTGCCGAAGAAGCCGAACGAGCCGCGCAAGGCGAGCCAGATCCCCGAGGACGAGCGCGACTACTACCTCGAGCGCCGCTACCCCGCGTTCGGCAACCTCGTGCCGCGCGACGTCGCGTCACGCGCCGCGAAGGAACGCTGCGACGCGGGCTTCGGTGTCGGCACTTCCAAGATGGCCGTGTACCTCGACTTCGCGAACGCGATCGAGCGCTACGGCCGCACCAAGGCTAACCAGCTCCACCTCGCCAATCCGGATCGCGAAACGATCGCGCGGCTCGGCAAGGAAGTCGTCGCGGAGAAGTACGGCAACCTGTTCGAGATGTACGAGAAGATCACCGGCGAGAACCCGTACGCCTTGCCGATGCGGATCTACCCGGCGGTGCACTACACGATGGGCGGCTTGTGGGTCGACTACGAGCTGATGACCACTGTGCCGGGCTTGTACGCGCTCGGTGAAGCGAACTTCTCGGACCACGGCGCCAACCGCCTCGGCGCCTCGGCGCTGATGCAAGGCCTCGCCGACGGCTACTTCGTGATCCCGTACACGATCGGCTCGTACCTCAGCAGCGACATCCGCACCAAGGCGATCCCGACCGATCACGAAGCCTTCGTGACCGCAGAGCAGAACGTAAAAGCCACGCTCGATCGCATGCTCGCGATCAAGGGCAAGAAGTCGGTCGATCACTTCCACAAAGCGCTCGGCAAGATCATGTGGAACGAATGCGGCATGGCGCGCACCGAGGCCGGCTTGAAGAAGGCGATCGCAGAGATTCGCGCGCTGCGCGAAGAGTTCTGGAGCGACGTGCGCATCCCCGGCAGCTCGGGCGAGCTGAACCTGGAGCTCGAGAAGGCCGGCCGCGTCGCCGACTTCATCGAGCTCGGCGAGCTGATGTGCGTGGACGCGCTGCACCGCGGTGAGTCGTGCGGCGGTCACTTCCGCGAAGATCACCAGACCGAAGACGGCGAAGCCCAGCGCAACGACGCCGGCTTCATGTACGTGGCTGCCTGGGAGAACAAAGGCACCGGCCAGTTCGAGCTGCACAAAGAGCCACTCAACTACGACGTCGTGAAGCCCTCGTCGCGTTCGTACAAGTAGGATTCGCCATGAAGCTCACACTCAACATTTGGCGACAGAAGAACGCGCAGGACGAAGGCCGCTTGGTCACCTACGCAGCGGACGACGTGTCTCCCGACATGTCCTTCCTCGAGATGATCGACGTGCTCAACGAGAAGCTGATCGCCAAGGGCGAAGAGCCGATCGCGTTCGACCATGACTGCCGCGAAGGCATCTGCGGCGCTTGCAGCATGCACATCAACGGCCGCGCGCATGGCCCGCAAGCCGGCACGACCACGTGTCAGCTGCACATGCGTCAGTTCAAGGACGGCGAGAACATCACCGTCGAGCCGTGGCGCGCAGGCTCGTTCCCGGTGATCAAGGATCTGATCGTCGACCGCAGCGCGTTCGATCGCATCATCGCGGCCGGCGGTTACGTCTCGGTCAACACTGGCAGCGCGCGCGACGCAAACTCCTTGCCCGTGCCGAAGTCGGACGCCGATGCGGCCTTTGCTGCGGCCGCGTGCATCGGTTGCGGCGCATGCGTCGCCGCCTGCAAGAACTCCTCGGCGATGCTGTTCGTGTCGGCGAAGGTCTCGCAGCTCGCGCTCTTGCCGCAGGGCCGCGTCGAGCGCACCGAGCGCGTCTTGAACATGGTCCAGCAGATGGACGCCGAGGGCTTCGGCAGCTGCACGAACACCGGCTCGTGCGAAGCAGAGTGCCCCAAGGGCATCTCGCTCGAGAACATCGCGCGCTTGAACCGCGAGCATGTCCGCGCATTGCTGGTGAGGCCGAAGCCTTCCGACAGCGCCGGCGGCGCTGGCTGAGCTGAGCCTACTCGCTCGAACCTAAGAGAAGCGTCTACGAGGCGCGCTTCTTGTTGGCCGCTTGCGCGAGCAGCGGCTTCAAGAACTGCCCCGTATACGACTGCGCGACCTTCGCGACCTGCTCCGGTGTGCCTTGTGCGATCACATGGCCGCCGGCATCTCCGCCTTCGGGTCCGAGATCGATCAACCAATCGGCGCAGCGGATGACGTCGAGGTTGTGCTCGATCACCACCACCGTGTTGCCCTGGTCGACGAGCTGCTGCAGCACGTCGAGCAGCTTGTGGATGTCGTCGAAGTGCAGGCCGGTGGTCGGTTCGTCGAGCACGTAGAGCGTCTGCCCGCTCGAGCGCTTGCCGAGCTCGCGGCTGAGCTTCACGCGTTGCGCTTCACCGCCGCTCAGCGTCGGCGCCGGTTGACCGAGCTGCACGTAGCCAAGACCTACTTCGGCGAGCGTGTCCATGATCCGCGATAGCTGCGGATGCGCGCCGAACAGCTCGCGCGCTTCGTCCACGGTGCGCTCCAGCACGTCGGCGATGCTCAGGTCGCGGTATTTCACCTCCAGCGTCTGCGCGCTGTAGCGCCGGCCGCGGCACACCTCGCACGGCACGTACACGTCCGAGAGGAAGTGCATCTCGACCTTCACCGTGCCGTCGCCCTCGCACGCTTCGCAGCGGCCGCCCTTCACGTTGAAGGAGAAGCGCCCCGCCTGATAACCACGCGTGCGCGCTTCGGGCAGCTGCGCGAACACCTCGCGGATCAGATCGAACGCCTTCGTATACGTCGCGGGATTGCTGCGCGGCGTGCGGCCAATCGGCTTTTGGTCGATCGCGATCACGCGCTCGATCGCATCCAGCCCTTCGATTTTCTTGTGCGCACCGACGCGCTCGCGGCTGTCGTGCAGCGCACGCCCGAGCGCCGGCAACAGGATCCCATTCACGAGCGAGCTCTTGCCCGCGCCGCTCACGCCCGTCACCGCGACCAGCACGCCGAGCGGGATCTCCACATCGACGTTCTTCAAGTTGTTCTCGGTCGCACCGAGCACCTTGAGCGAGCCATTCGGCGTGCGGCGCGCGCGCGCGATCGCGACTTGCTTGCGACCGGACAAGTACTGCGCGGTGAGCCCCTCGCCCTTCGCGACGAGCTGCTCGGGCGTGCCCTCCCCGACCACGCGACCGCCGAGCTTGCCGGCGCCCGGCCCGAAGTCGACCACGTGATCCGCCGCCATGATCGTGGCCTCATCGTGCTCGACCACCAGCACCGTGTTGCCGAGATCGCGCAGCCGAAAGAGCGTCGAGATCAGCCGATCGTTATCGCGCGGATGCAGCCCGATGCTCGGCTCGTCGAGCACGTACATCACGCCGCTCAGCTCGCTGCCGAGCTGGCTCGCGAGCCGAATGCGCTGCGCCTCACCACCGCTGAGCGTCGGGCCGGAGCGATCGAGCGTGAGATAGCTGAGCCCGACGTTGAGCAAAAAGCCGAGCCGGCTGTGCACCTCGGCGAGCGCCGGCGCAGCGATCGCTTTGCGATTGCCAACGAGGTCGAGCGTGTCGAGGAACGCTTGCGCGTCGCTCACCGTCATCGACGACAAATCAGCGAGCCCCAGTCCTTGTTTCACCGCACCCGACTGCGTCGGCGCTCCGCTTCCGAGCTTCACCGCCAAGCTCTCCGGACGCAGCCGCTTGCCACCGCACACGTCGCAGCGGCTCTCGGTCATGTAGCGCGCGTAGTGATCGCGCATCGCCTGCGAGCTGGTGGCTTGGTAGCGGCGCATCAGCTGCGGGATGACGCCTTCAAAGCGCATGCCCCAACTGCCGTGCGTCTCCGAGCCTTCCTTGCCCCACTCGACGCGGATCTTCTTGTCGCCGAGCCCGAACAAGACCTGCTTTTGTCTTTTCTCGCCGAGCTTCGACCACGGCACATCGACATCGACCTCGCACGCTTTGGTCAGTGCATCGATGATCCGGAAGGTCCAACCTTCGCCGCGATCCATCGCGGTCTTCCACGGAGCGATCGCGCCTTGCTTGATCGAGATCGTGCGATCCGGGATCACCAGCTCCGGATCAACCGCCAAGCGCGTGCCGAGCCCGTGGCAATCCGGACAGCTGCCGAGCGGGCTATTGAACGAAAAGCTCTGCGGGCTCAGCTCGGGAAATGCGAGGCCGCAACAGCTGCGCGCTTCGCTGAAGCGCTGCCCTACTTCGCCTTCGAGCTCGACCTCGATCTCGCCCTTACCCTCGCGCAGGCCGAGCTCGACGCCTTCGGCCAAGCGCTGACGGTCGCGCACGCTGACCGTGAGCCGGTCGATCACGAGATCGATCGTGTGCTTGAGGTTCTTCTTCAGCGCCGGCGCCGTGTCGAGCCGCACGATCGCGCCATCGATCCGCGCACGCACGAAGCCGCGCTTGGCGGCGTCTTCGATCACGTCGCGCAGCTCGCCCTTGCGATGCGTGACCAGCGGGGCAAGCAACAGCGCCTTCTTGCCTTCCGCGCGCTCGAGCAGCGCATCGACGATCTCTTGCGGCGAGCTGCTCCGCACCGGCTTGCCGCAGACATGACAATGCTGCTGACCGACGCGCGCGTAGAGCACGCGCAAATAGTCGTGCACTTCTGTAATCGTGCCGACGGTCGAGCGCGGATTGCTCGACGCGGTTTTCTGCTCGATCGCGATCGTTGGCGACAAGCCGCGCAAGCGCTCGACCGGCGGTCGATCGAGCTGGCCCAAGAACTGACGCGCGTACGCGCTCAAGCTCTCGATGTAGCGGCGCTGGCCTTCGGCGTAGAGCGTGTCGAACGCCATGCTGCTCTTGCCTGAGCCGCTGACGCCCGTGAACACGATGTACTTGCGCTTGGGGATCGCGAGGTAGTCGACCTGGAGGTTGTGCGTGCGCGCACCGAAGACCTCGAGCGTGTCGGCTTCGGCAATGCCGCGTTGCCTGCTCAGCGAAGGGGCCTTCTCGTTGCCCGTGACGCGCTCTTCGCCGGCCCCGTTTCGTTTCACTCGGGTGCTGCTGTTGCCCATGGGAAGCGGCTCATAGCACGCCCGCGCATAGCTGCATATCCGTTCAGGCGCGTTGCAAGCCGTAGCGGACCATCCGCTCGCGCAACGTGCTAGCCGGCAGGCCCAACCGCGCGGCCGCACCGCGCTTGCCACCGACCACCCAGTTGCAGGCCTCGAGCGCCGCGCGCATCAGGTCGACCTCGACCTCGCGCAGCGTCGGCGGAGCCTCCGGTGCTACCGCGAGTGCCACCGTGCCCTGCCCGTGCTCGGCGCCTTCTGCGGACCTGCCACGCGCCGCGGGTGCCGGCATCGTGCCGGTCGCAACCGTGCTCGCGCCGCGCAGCGGCTCGTCGAGCAACAACCACGGCCCATCCGCCACGATCACCGCGCGTTCCATGACGTTCTGCAGCTCGCGCACGTTGCCCGGCCAGCGATACGCGCGCACGTGCTGGCGCAGCGGCTCCGACAACCCTTCGATGCGCTTGCCGAGCTTCTTCGCCGACTTCGCCGCGAAGAACTCCGCGAGCAAGAGCACGTCGTTGTCCCGCTCGCGCAGCGGCGGCAGCGTCACCGGGAACACGCTCAAGCGATAAAACAGATCCGCGCGAAAGCGTCCTGCGGCGACGGCTGCTTCGAGCTCGTGGTTGGTCGCTGCGATCACGCGCACGTCGACGTGGATCGTTTTCGGATCGCCGAGGCGCTCCAGCTCGCCCTCTTGCAACACGCGCAGCAGCTTGGCTTGAAGCTCGAGCGGCAAGTCGCCGATCTCATCGAGGAACAGCGTGCCTTCGTGCGCGAGCTCGAAGCGGCCGATGCGCCGCGTCAGCGCGCCGGTGAACGCGCCTTTTTCGTGACCGAACAGCTCGCTCTCGATCAGCGTCGCCGGCAACGCCGCGCAGTTCACCTTCACGAGCGCGCGATCTTTGCGCGGGCTGCCTTCGTGCACGGCGCGCGCGATCAGCTCTTTGCCGGTGCCCGACTCGCCCAGGATCAAGACGCTCGCATCGGTCGGCGCGACCTGTTGCACTTTGCGCAGCACCGCGAGCAGCGCCGGGCTCTTGCCCACGATCTCGCCGAAGCTCTGCTCGGCCGTGATCTCCTGGCGCAAGTACACGTTCTCCGCCTGCAAGCGATTCTTGAGCTGCTCGAGCTCCGCGAGCGCATCGCGCAGCGCTTGCTCGGTGCGTTTGCGCGCGCTGATATCGCGCGCGATCGCGCAGTTCAGCGCTTCGCCCTCGACCACCAGCGCCGCGATCGAAACGTCGACTTCGATCCGCTCGCCCGACGCACGACGAAAGCGCGTTTCGATCTGCACCGCCGGCTCACCCGCCGAAAGGAAGCGCGGCCAGCCTCGTGAGCCTTGCGATTCATCAGCCTCGGGATCGACCAAATCGGTAATGCGCAGGCTCAGCAGCGCAGCGCTCTGCTCGTCGTAACCGAGCGCCGTGCTCGCCGCGCGATTGGCGCGCCGAATCCGTCCATCCGCGGAGAGCCACACGATCATGTCGGCGGCGTGCTCGATCGTGAGATGCGAGAGCCGCAGCAAGCGCACCGCCTGGGCGGTGGCCGCGCTGAGATCGGGTTCGTGTTCGCCGTGCGAGGTCATGGGCCTACCGGCCGTTCTACAGCGCACGAGCGCCTCCAGCCAAACGCTGCGCGCCGCGACGAGCGCAGCCACTACGTCCAAGCGCGCAGCAGCTCGGCAGCGGCGCCATCGAGGTCGCGCGTCCGACGCGCGGCGCGCGCGATCTCGTTCGGCTCCTTGGTGAGCTCACGCGACCACGCGAGCGCACGGCACACCTGAGCATTGAGCGCGCGGTTGCACCACGGCTTCTCGAGCAACGCGAACGGTCGGGCGAGCTCGGTCGCGCGCCGCACCGCGTCTTGATCCGCGCGGCCGGTGAGCAAGATGCGTGGCGCGTTCGGCCGCAGCTCGGCGACCTTCGCGAGCAGCTCGATGCCGTCCATGCCG
>JAYUYY010000032.1:0-3126 GCA_043752225.1 Sandaracinaceae bacterium
CGACGCACACGAAGCCCGGCTCGGTCGTGTCGACGTTGGTCGAGTTGATGTCCGCGACGCACTTCGTCTTGCCGGTCGTGCACGGTGCGACGTTCGTGCCGCACACGTCGCCGCCTCCCGCGCCGAGACCTTGATCGGTCGGCGCCGCACCCATCGTGCCGAGCGGATCGGTGTTGCACGCGATGTACGCGGGCGATGCGCGATCTCCGGCGCACTCATCGGTAGCGCCGTCGCAATCGTTGTCCTCGCCGTCGCAGATCTCGGGCGAGGGCGTCACGCCGCCAAGGCAGTTGTAATCGAAGCCGTCCGCAGCACCGGAGTCTGCGACGCACGCGTTGGTGCCCTGCTCGCACAGCCCGAGGCCGACTCCGCAGCTCTGCACGTCCTGAATGCCGTCGCCATTGTCGTCCGGCAGGTTCTCGTCGACGAGGTAGTCGCAGTCGTCATCGAGGCCATTGCAGTCTTCGTCGACCGCTTCCTGCACCGGCGTGCACTCGATGCCGCCGCCCGTGCAAATGCTCAGGCCGGGCTCGCACTCGCCGATGCTGGTACCGCACTGCTGACCGATGCGCGGATCGGTGAGGCTCGGATCGCTTGTGTCGATCAGGTTGTCGCAATCGTTGTCGACGCCGTCGCAGATCTCGGTGCTCGAGCCGATTTCTCCGTCGCACTGCCAGAAGCCGTTCACGCACGCGAACAGGCCGCGATTGCACACGCCGTTATTGGTCGCGACCGAGCCGCAGAACGCGCCTTCGGCACCGCCCGGATTGCCGCCGAGATCGTTGCCGGAGACGGCGTTCTCGTCGATCGTGCCGTCGCAGTCGTCATCGATGTTGTTGCACGGCTCCGGCGTGACATCCGGTGTCGCCGTCGGCGCGTTGCACACCAGCGCGGGTGGCCCGCCATCGGGATTGCCGTTTTGATCGCACGAGAGCTGGCCGACACAAATGCCAAGGCCCGTGCCGCACGCATTGCCGACGAACGCGAGCGTGGGGCTGGTGCAGGTCGCCTGCGTGCACGTGAAGTTGTTGCCGTTGCAGTCGTGATCGACCGCGTCGCAGAGCTCGCGCGTCTCGGGACGCACTTGACCCGAGCACACAGCCGCGCCGACACCGTCGACGCGATAGCCATTGGCGTCCGCGATCTCGCCGGCGCGGGCACAGAACTGAGTGCCTTGCACGCACACGCTCGAGCCGCCGGTCATGTAGCTGGCGGGCCAGCCGGGACACACGCGCGCGAGCGTCGCGGGGTCGTCGATGATGCCGTTGCAGTCGTTGTCGACTTGGTCGCAGACCTCGGGGCCACCGGTCACCTCGCCGTCGCAGACACCGGTCGCGAGCACGCCGCCGACGCAGCGATAGAAGCCGGTCTGGCAGGAGCCGACGTCGCTGCCGCACGGCACGTCCTGCGTGCAGCCCTGCGGGCACGCGCCGAACGGCGTCATCGTCGTTCCTTCGTCGTAACGACCGTCGCAATCGTTGTCGACGCCGTCGCACAAGTCGAACGCGCCCGGACAGCGGCCGCATGCGTTGAGCGTGCCGTCCTCGTCGATCGCGCCGTCGCAGTCGTCGTCGGTGCCGGGCAGCTCGCACGTGTCGGTGACGCGTCCGCATACGACCGCCGGAGTCACGGGGCTCGTCAGCGGATAGGTGTCCGCGAAGTCCGAGCGCGCGCGCACCTGTGTGTTCTGCGCGAGCGTGCGGTTGGTCTCTTTGTCGCAAAACAGCGCTTCGGGTTGAGCGCTGGTGCCCGGCTGCGCGGCCGGCAAGTCTTCGTCGATGTTGCTGTCGCAGTCGTCGTCGAGGCCGTTGCAGGTCTCGAACACCAGCGAGTCATTCACGATCTCCGAGAGCGCCGCCGCCAGCTCGGTTTCGCTGCTCGCAAAATACGCAGAGGTCGTGCCGCCGCTGCTCGCGATCGCGTTGAGTGACGCTTGATCGCTCGCGGTGATCGATACCCCGACCACGTACGTGCGGATGCCAGCGCTCAGCAGCGTCGCGGCCTGTCCTGTGGGATTGGAGCTGCAGGTCTCTGCGCCGTCGGTGAGCAGGATGACGCTGTACGGCCGGCACGCTGCCGACGAGTCTGCCGTGCGGATCGGCGTCATGTACGTGCTGGCCGCGCTCAAGATGCCGCCGAGCGGAGTCGCGCCGCTCGGACGCAGCTCGCAGTTACCGGTAGTCGCGTGGCTGCAGTAGTTGCCCGAGGTTGTGCCGGTTTGGAAGTTGGTCTCGACGTTGTCCATCCACTTCAAAATGGCCGGACGGTTGTCGATGGTTGCGAACGGCGTCGCGGCGATGCCCGGAAAGCCGACGAGCACGTTGCCGCCGGTGCACGAGCCCGTGTAGTTGACGCAGCCGTTGAAGTCCGCGACCACCGTCGCCGCGTCACCGAAGCCGCCGACGTCGGTCGTGTTGTCGAACGTGCGCATGCTGGTGTTCACGCCGCTGCCCGGTCGGCAGGTCGCAGAGACGCCGGCGACGCAGCCGTCGTTGTCGACCGTGCCGGTATTGCACTGCGGGTTGCCGTACGAGATCGAGACGCCGGTGCTGCACTCGGGCGAGCCGGTATACGGAGAGCACGTCGACGTGTTGCTCTGGCTGAAGCGCGCGAGCGCCCACTCCACGTCGCCGAAGCCGTGGATCATATTGCGCACGGCCTCTTTGGCGATCGACATGCGGCTGTCGTTCGGCAAGCCGTCGCAGTCGCGGTCGAGGCCGGCGGTCGTGCCGCATCCATAGAAGACGCCGTCCACGGTCAGCGCCGCGCTGTCGCCGAGCACCGCCGGACGACCGACGCCATCGCCGTACGTCGTGTTGTTGTCGAGGCTGAACACCATCGACCCCGACGAATCGAAAGCGATCATGAACCTCGGCTTGACCTGCGCGTCGGCGTGCGCCGCGTGGCTCAAGCTCACGGCCAACGCCGCGAGGAACATGAAGAGGTTTATGGAAGCAACGCGCGTAAGCCAACCCGACCGTGCGAGCATGAAGAGCCCCTTATCCGAGCTGACTCAGCCCGGTACCGCAGCCCTGCGTGACGCCTACGCAGGTCCGAGATCTAATGACATCAGTGCGCTTGGCAGTAAAGGTTTTCCAAGGTGTAGGGGCCTCGCCAAGCGCGTCA
>JAYUYY010000033.1:0-3123 GCA_043752225.1 Sandaracinaceae bacterium
CGGGCTGTACCGCTTCGCGCGCGACGAGCGGGACGAGGCGGCGCTTGCGACCCTTACCAAACGCGGTCAGGTAGCCGTGCTCGAGGTGGAGGTCAGAGAGCTTGAGGCCGACCAGCTCCGACACGCGCAGCCCAGCCGCGTACATGGCGTGGAGCATCGCGGCATCGCGCAGGCCGCGCGGCTGCGTGAGGTTTGGCGCCGCAAGCAACCGCAGGATCTCTTCTTCGCTCAGCAATGAAGGCAAGCGCCGCACGATCTTCGGCGAGCGCACGAGCGCGAACGGGCTCGTGCTGCACATCTTCTCGTCGCGCGCGAAGCGGTACAGCCCGCGCAGCGTGGACAAGAGCCTGGCTTGCGATCGCGCACCGAGCCCGCTGCGCGCGAGCGCGGCCAGAGCACCGCTGATCGCGCCTGCATCGAGCGTGGCGAACGAAATGCTCTCGGGCAGCTGCGCCCGAAAGCGCTTCAAGTCCGACGCGTACGCGGACAATGTGCGTGGGCCGTGCCCGCGCTCGACCGTCAGGTGCGACAAATACAGGTCGACCCACCGGTCGTCTTCAGCCAGCGCGGACACCGCACCTGCCTAGCACGGGCGCTCGAGTCGCCCCAAGAAAGCCTCGGCGACCGCCCCGCGTGTACAGTCTCGCGACACGCCTGACCCAACTGAGCCGCTGCGACGATGCACTACATGAGCTTCGACTGGATGCCTTCGGCGATCGTGCTCTGCACGGCGGTGGTCGTGGTGGCCATCGTGCGTATGACCGCGTGGCTCGGGCAGCGCCTGGCGATCGCGCGCACGCACCGCGCGATCGATCGTGTGTTGAACAGTGATCTCGATGTCGCGGAGAATCTTGTGCACCAGTCGGGAGATAACCGCTCGCATCTCGAGCACTTGCCAGCCGAACAGAGATCCGCAAAGCCAGAGTGAACGGTGGCGCTCACAAGGAGCAACTGCCAGTATACGAAGGCGCAACGATCGCGCGCGTACGGAACAACGCATCCAGCCTCGGGTAAGCCGCAACGATGGGAGCACTCCTCGCATGCATGATCACTCGGGCCGACTTGCTCGGTGACGCTCTGCGCGAAGAAGCGAGCGCGCTCGCGCCGTTCATGCCGAGCGAAGCCGATGGCTGGGGCGCGGGGTTCTATCAAGCCGGCGAGGTGCTGCACCGCAAGCGCCCGCAAGCGGTGCGCGAGCCGACGAGCTTTGCGGTCGTGCTCGATGACATTCGTTCGCAGCTGGCGATCGCGCACGTGCGCGAAGCCACCGTCGGCGACGGCCGTGCGGACAACACGCAACCGTTCCGCATGCGCCAGTGGTTGTTCGCGCATGTCGGCTCGCTCGTCGGCCACGAGACCTATCGCGAGAAGCTCGAGCGCGCGCTCCCAGATTTCTTGCGCCGCAACATGCGCGGCCAGACCGACAGCGAGCTGCTCTTTCACCTCGTGATGTCGTTCCTTCACGAGAGTGGACACATCGACAGCGTCGACGTGCCGCACAGCGCGGTGCTCAGCGCGCTGCGCGGCGCGGCTGCGCTCGTCGACAAACACGCGACCGAGGCCGGCGCGGGCCAAGCGTGCCTGACGCTCGCGCTGACCAACGGCCGCCAGCTCTACGCGATGCAGCGCGGCTTGCCGCTCGCGCTGCTCGAACGCACGGGCTTGCCGCGACGCGGAAGCGATCGCCCAGGCGAGCGCCGCACCGATCACGAAGTGCGCTACGCGCTGATCGCCAGCAGCGCACCGACCTCAGGGGTGGAAGCCGCTCTGCCCGAGGGCTATCGCCCGCTTGCTGACCGCGAAGTGATCTGCATCGAGCGCGAGCTCCAGGTTACGAGCGCCACACTCTAGAGCTTGGCTACTTCGTGTCGCCGCTAGTGCCCTTCCAGACGGCGCGGTTGAGGTCGGAGAGGTGTTTGCGCGCGTCGGGCGAGAGCGCGGAGCGCGGCCAGCGGCGTAGCAAGAGGCGCAGCGCGTTGCGCGCGTCGTCGATGTTGCCGAGCTTCTCGGCGCATTGGCTGAGCAAGAGCGCTGCGTCGTCCTGCAGCTCTTTGTCGATGTTCTGTTCGACCAGCTCCTGCGCGAGTAGCTGCGCTTCGCCCGCGCGACCGAGCTGCAAGAGCGCTTGGGCGAGGTTGAGCTTCACACCGGGGATATGCGCCGCGTCTTCTTGAAGGCGAATCGCTTCTTGAAAAGACTCCGCAGCCTCGGCGTATCGGCCGGTGCGCATCAAGCCGACGCCGGTTTGGTACGCGTCGACCGAGATGTGCACGCGAAACTTGGCTTCGGTGTCGCGGAACAGCTCGGACTCGGCCTTCGAGAGCTGCTCCTTACTGATCTCTTCATAGCCTTCGACCACGCGCGTCAGCTCTTTGTTGCGGATCAGCGTGTAGTACGCCGCGGCCTTGGCCTCCGCTTGCTCGCGCTTCTCGGCGCGGCGCGTTTCCTCTTCGAGATCGCGGCGCAGATCGCCGACCTGGCGCGTCAGCTCGTCCTTCTCGGACTCGATCTCGCGCACGCGCACGTCCGACCAGAGCTTTAGACCGACGAACGAAAGCAGCGCGAACAGCGCATACGCGACCGCGCTGTTCCAGGTGAAGCGCCGCTCGTAGCTGGCCTGACGCTTGGCGATCGACTTGATGTCGGCGGCCAACGAGTTGGTCAGGTTGTTGGTCTTAATAATGAGGCCGCGAGACTCGATGATCTCGGTCCGGATCTCGCGGATCTCGTCGTCGGGGTCACGCATGGGTTTCTTCTGAGTCGGTCGCGGAGTTGGGCGCCCAGATATCCCGCGAGCTATTTCGGCGCAAGCGTGCGATTTCGCAGCCGCTTGACGCCCCAGCAGCCCCGGCCTAAAAGCGCCGCTGGATTTTGTCTGGAGATTTCCGCATGCGCGCGGCGATTCAGGTGGTGTCGATCGCCGTGCTCGGCGCCGTGCTCGGACTGACGTTCGCGGCTTGCGGAGCGGACGCGCGGTACATCGTAATCGGCAGCGCGCGCGCGCCGAGCGCGAGCGGCATCGTGGAGCTCGAGGAGCTCGACGAAGGCAGCACGCTCGTGACCGTGCACATCGACTACTTGCACCCTCCGGCCAAGATCGATCCGCAGGCCACCCAGTACGTC
>JAYUYY010000034.1:0-7961 GCA_043752225.1 Sandaracinaceae bacterium
ACGCTCGCGTATGACTCGGAGCTACTCCATGCCGCCGTAGAGCTGCACCGCGCGCAAGCGTCGGCCGTTGGGATAAGCGCGTACGTACTCGCTTGCGCGTACGTTTGCCTTCTGCGCGTTGCCGCCTTTGGACAGCGCTTCGACTTCGCGTGCGAGCGCGTCCTGCGCCAGCGAGCCGGCGGGTGCGAGCTTGCGCGCCAGCTCGAACGCTTCGGCGGCCTTGTGCGGCTGACCCAACCGGTCGAGATACACGCGGCCGAGCGTAAACGCTGCGAGCGGCGCGACCGGGCTCTTGCGATGCACCGTCACCACGCGCTCGAGGTACGAGACCGCTGCATCCGCGTGCCCGCTCAAGCGCGCTGCGTCCGCAGCATCCATCAGCTCGGCCGGATCGTTTTGAACTTCTGCGGCGCGGCGCAGCGACTCGAACGCGGCGTCGTAATCCCCGCTCTGGGTCAGGCTGCGCCAGCTCGGCCGGTTGCCATGGTCGTTCGCCGCGCGACGAGACACGCGTGACGAGCGCTCGGCCGGCGCGACATCGATCGGCGCTTCGGTGATCGCAACCGGTGCGATCTCGGTCGGCTGTGCTTGCGCGGCCTGTGCTCGCGCCGCGTCGTTGCGAAGCTCGAAGCGCTTGCTCTGGCCGGGCGTGAGATCGATCGCGCCTTGCGGGCCGTACACGCGAACATGTCCGCGCTCGACCGAAACCGAGACGTGTCCATCGGCGCGCTCGACGTCGAAGATCGTTCCGAGCACGACCACCCGATACGGAGCGGCCTCGACCTCGAAGCTGCGGCCGGAGTTCGGCACGACTTCGAAATGTGCGCGGCCCTTGAGCAAGCGCAGCCCTACCCGCTTCGGATCGTTGCTCACGATCGCGAGCTCGCTTTGCGCGCCCGAGAGCTGAGCGAGCGAGCCGTCGAGCAACCGTATCGTATGCCCGTCGTGCAACGTCTCTGGCGTGACCGCCGTCTCGGGCTGCACGTTCGCTACGATCACAGCGTTCGGCTCGACGCTGCTGCGCTGCGCGATCCACGTGCCGCCGATCGCGAGCACGAGCGTCGCGCCGAGCAACGACACGCCGCGCTGCAGCCGCGCTCGCCTTTGTTGCCGCACGCGAATGCCCGAAAGCAATCGCTCGCCACGTTCGCCATCCCACGCCGGGGTGAGCTCTTCGCTCGCCAACGTGATCTCTTCTGCCAGGTTATCCATCGTGAAGCTCCGCCTCGAGTCGGCCATGCGCTGCTGCGATGCGTCGTTTGGCCGTAGCCAACGAGCAACCGCAGCGCTCTGCGACCTCTTCGAGCTTTTCCCCATCCACGTATCTCAAGGTCCAGGCGATGCGTTGATCGACCGGCACCTTGTCGAGTGCTTGGTACACGCGCGCAAGCAGCGCGCGGCGTTCAGGTGACATCGAGTTGTCGCGCAGCTCGAGCGTCGGCGGCAGCGTGTCGAGGCCCACGAACGCGCGCAGCTTGCGCTTGCGCAGATAACGACGCGCGGTGCGCACCGCGATGATCGCGAGCCAGCTGCGAAAGGCTTCCGGCGCGCGCAGCTGATGGCGCTGGCGCAGCGCCGCGATGAACACGTCTTGGATCAGATCATCGACGTCCGACTCGCGCCCGAGCAGCCGCAAGCCGATCCGCGCGACATAGGGCGCAAAGCGATTGAAGAGCTCGGTGTCGCTCGACGGGATGAGCTCGGCGGCCGACTCGTCGAGCGGCGGAACGTCCTGCTCCGGCGGCTCATTCCCTGGCTCGTTGCCGACGACACGCAGCTGCGGACGCACGGTCATGAGGCAGTGTCCCTCAAGCGAGGGGCGCTCGTCGTTCGATACGCGGCGCGATTTGCAGGTTTCCATTCAGACACGGCTCGGTACCCTGATACGCCCATAGGCTGTGAGTCTGACGGTGTAGTGCTGACCGGTTGGGGAAATGGCTCATGCCCGGCCTGATCGGTCATGAAGTGGCCGCCATCAGCCTTTGGAACGCGCGGACATGTACGGGATTTGCGCGGTGAATGCGCTACGTTGAGCCGATGCCGGCCGGCCCAAGCGTGCTCGTTTCTGCGCTGCGGCTGCTCGCTCTCAGCGCGCTCGCTAGCATCGGCGGGAGCCTGCTTGGCTGCCAGGGCTCCGAACGGGTGATTTTCGAGCCGGTCTTAGGAGCCGGCCAGCAACCCGAATCGGGTGGCACAGGCGGTCGGCCCGATTCCGGTAGCGAGCCGGTGACCGATGCCGGGGACGATGCCGGTGGGGGTGACTCCGCGGTGCCGTTCGATGCCGGTGAGCCGAGCGCCGATGCGGGTCTCGACCCGAGCGTTCGCTTCGAGTGGACCGAAACGCTGCCCGGCGAGGACACGTGCAGCCCGGCTCATTACGTCGGCAGCTTCGCCTGCACCGTGGAGCAAGCCACCGGGCCGGCGCCGCTCGGCGGCCAGATCCGCTTCGACTTGGCCGGCTCTGCAGAAGGTCAGCTCTCGATCGAGAACGGCGTGCTGAGCGATCTCTCCGGGCTGCTCTTTAGCTCAACGCTCGATGGCAGCCTCGACTGCGTCGCCCAACGCTTCGATGCCCTAACGCGCGACGGGATCGCATTCCCGATCGGCGGAGTGCTCTTGCCGTTCCGCACGTTCGAAGCGCGCCTCGACGGCACGTTCGACGAGCAGACCCTCGAAGTGCGCGGCGAAATCGTGATGACCAATGACGCAGGTCAGGTCTGCGTCGGCACGTTCCAAGCCGGAGTCGCGCCATGAGCACGCGAGCAGCGCGCGCGGTGTGCTGCGCGAGCGCGCTATGGCTCGCGTGCTTTGCGTGCGTGGCGTGCGTACCGGTCGAAGACGATCTCACCGACTCGCGCACTCCCGACATGAACGCATCGGGCGGCCAGTCGGGTCAGGCCGGAGCGATGGCGACCACCACGGGCGGCATCGGCGGAACGGCCGGCATCGCACCCGTACCAGATGCCGGCCCCAGCCACGGTCCGCCGGCGCCCGACGTCAACGCGATCTTCGAGTCGGGCTGCGCGACCGCGACGGCGAAAGCCGAGCTGCCGGCCGTGAACCTGCTGTTCGTGCTCGATCGCAGCGCCTCGATGCTCTGCAACCCGCCGCCGACCACCGCGTCCGCGGCCTGCGAAGCGACGCCGACGCGCGCGGACCTGGTGCTGCCATCGAAGTGGGAGATCACCAAGGGCGCGCTCAAGTCGGCGATCCGCGCGCTGCCGCCGCAGACCGTGGTCGGCATCAGCTACTTCAGCAATGACGACGCGTGCGGTGTGCACGCTAGGCCCCGCATCGCGCTCGCGACGCTCGCGCCTTCGCAAGTCGCTGCGGTCGAGGCAAGCTTGAACAACATCGAGCCGAGCGGCGCGACTCCGCTCGTCGGCGCCACCATCCTCGCCTATCGCCACCTGCACGAAGCCGCGCTCTCCGGCCGGATTCGCGGTGAGCGCTTCGTGGTGTTGCTCACCGACGGCGAGCAGAGCGAGGCGTGCAGCGATCCCGAGCGCTGCGACAGCGCGCAGAGCTGCACCGATTTGCTGGTCAATGAAGAGGTCGGCAAAGCGTCGGGACCGGGCGTCGAGATCCGCACGTTTGCGATCGGCGTCCCGGGCAGTGAGCCGGCGCGCGGCGTGCTCTCGCGAATCGCGGAGCGCGGTGGTACCGCGGCGCCGGGCTGCGACGCCGACGCGGGCACCTGTCACTTCGACATGAGCGAAGAGACCGACCTCGCCTCGGGCTTAGCATCCGCGCTGGCTCAAATCGTGGGGCTCGCGCTGCGCTGCGAGCTGCCACTGCCCGTGGGGGCCGACGCGGTCGATCCCGACCGCGTCAACGTCGTGTACTCGTCGTCGTTGGGCGTGCAGCCGCGCGTGATCCCGCGCGACGACCAAAGCGCGTGCGATCAGGGCGCCAACGGCTGGCAGTACTCCGAGAGCGCCGGCTCGATCCAGCTGTGCGGCGCCGCCTGTGAAGATGCGCGCCACGACCCCGCGGGTCGCATGGATGTGGTGCTCGGTTGTCCCGTGCAGGGTCCGGACTAGCGCGAGCTCCTAGCCCGCGTTTGTCGTTTTCTGGACGCGATGGCATCGCGTCGCACAAGGCTCGGAGATGCGCGCTCCGCAGCTCCGTCGAACGTTCGCGATCGCGCTGTGGCTGGCGCTCGGGAGCTGCGGCGGTGCGAGCGGGACGAGCATGCGTGCGCCGGTCGAGCCGGTCGCGGCCGTGCAAGCGCCTGCCGCCCTCGCGCGCCCGGCCATCGCGGCGCACACGCCGTTGCCCAAAGCGCCACCGCCGGAGCTCACGCCGGCGGCGGCGATCGAGCCACCTGAGGATGGTTGGCAGGCCGCGCTACGCGATGGCGACCTCGCCGATCGCGCGCTCGAGCAGCGCTATCCGTTGCACGGCGTCGTGTTCCACGTGCTCGGTCAGGTCTTCGAGCAGCCCGACACCGCGAGCTTCGTTATCGGCGTCATGCGCCGCGGCACGACCTTGCGCGCGAGCGCCGCTACCGCGGGACGCGGTTGCGACAGCAGCTGGCACGAGCTGTGGACCGGCGGCTTCGTGTGTCGCGGCCGCGGCTTTCTGCTCGGCAAAGGGCCGCAGACGTTCACGCCCGCGCCTGCGCCGGCCGCGCTCTACGACACCGTGCCGTACCAATACGCGAAGAACACCGCCCCCTCGGCGCTGCAGTACTTCCGCATTCCGAGCGAGACCGAGCTGGTCGAAGCCAAGGCCGCGTACGCAGCGCTCGCGGCGATCCCAAAGCCAATCGCCGTGTCGCCGATGCTCGGGACGGCTGCGGACAGCGCGAGCGCGAAAGGCGAAGAGCTGCCGTGGTCGCAGCTCGTGCGGATGGAGATGGCCGCGGGCTTCTACGTCAGCGTCGATGGCACCGAGCAGGCGGGTGAGCGCGAGTTCGCTCGCACCGTGCGCGGTGCGTTCGTCGACAACGCCGCGCTCTCGCCGGTGAAGCTGCCGGGCGCAGCGGGTGGGCCGCTGTTCCGCGACGAGGACCTCCCGCTCGGCATCGTGTACCGCGAGGGCGGCAAGACGATGCAGCGCGATCCGATCAGCGGCCAGCTGATCGCGGGTGAGCCGCTGGCGCGCTACACGCGAGTGGATCTGCTCGAAGGTCCCTCGATCGCGCGCACCGATTCGCGCGACACGCTGCGCATGACTCGTTCAGGTCAGCTGATTCCGGAAGCCAAGATCCGCAAGCTCGTGCGCGTCGCGCGGCCGGCGCTGGTGCCGAAGGGCGCGCGCTGGATCCACGTGCACCTCGCAGAGCAGACGCTGGTCGCGTACGAGGGCAATCGTGCGGTCTACGCCACGTTGGTCGCGAGCGGCAAAGCCGGCTTCGAGACACCGATGGGGCTCTTCCGCGTCCACGCCAAGCACGTCTCCGCGACGATGGATGGGCTGGCCGGAGAAGAAGACGCGTACAGCATCGAAGACGTGCCGTGGACGCTGTACTTCCACGGAAGCTACGCGCTCCACGCCGCGTTCTGGCACGACCGCTTCGGCAATACCCGCAGCCACGGCTGCGTGAACCTCGCTCCGGCCGATGCGCGCTGGCTCTTCGAGTGGGCGACACCGACCCTGCCCCCGGGTTTCCACGGCGCGATGTCGACGCGCGAGAACCCCGGCACGTACGTTCTGATCGACTGATCGCGGGTGCTCGCGGCCGCTTTCCTGCGCGTACACGCTCTCGTTGCGCTCTCGTTGCGCTGACTGCGCGGATCCGGACATAGTCGCCGCCCCGTGTCCGCCGAGCACACCGAGCTTACGCCGCTGCGCACTCCGCCCGCCGATCGGCCGCTCGCGCCGAGCGTCGCGTGCGCGGCCTGCGGCAGCCTGCTCGATCCGCTGCGGACCGAGCGCGCGCTGGTGTTCGAGGACGGCTTTCGATTCCTGTGCGACGCGAGCTGTCTGACGAGCTATCGGCAGGGCGCGCGCGCCGACCGGGCGGCACCGACGCGGGTCGCGCGACCGGGCGTCACGCCGGTCGCCTCGCCGCGCGCGCAGCTCAACCGCTTGCAGCTCACGCCCATGCCTGAGCCGCCGAAGCTCCCGCTGCGCGCGGTCTGGGCGGGCGCGACGTGCGCGGGTCTCGCGTTGCTGGTCGGCCTCTTCGCCGAGCATGCGATCGCAGCCCACCTCTCGGCTGCGCTTTGCTTCGTGTGCATCGCGATCTCGCTCGCGCTCAGCAGACACTGGCGCGCCGAGCTCGGTGTGCTGGGCTGGATCGTCGGACCGCTCGGCGCAACGCTCGCGACGATGGGCGCGCACCAAGCAGCATTGCAAGCCGCGCTGCAGGTCGCCAACCAGATCGCCCAAGAGCCCGTCGCGCAACGCGCGCTGCACGCGGTCGCGCGCGAGGTCGCGCTCTCGCCGGGCCGCAGCGCTTGGCTCAGCATGGCGGGCGCCGCGCTGGCGTGTGGCGCGGTGCTCGCGCGCGCCGTGCTCGATCGCATCGGCACGGTGCCAGTCCGCAGCGCGCTGGCCGCGCTCGTGCACGAGCTGCCGAGCCGCGCGCACATCCCGATCAAGAACACCGCCGATCCGCTCGCGATGGCGCTCGATCAAGTCGACGTCGGCACGATTCGAACCGGTGAAGAAGTGATCGCCCGACGCGGCGAGGTCGTCGCTGTCGACGGCGTCACGCAGGCGGGCGAAGCGCGCGTCTTGCCGTTCCCGCAAGCGACGACGCCGGTGCGACGTGTGGCCGGTGATCCGGTGCTGGCCGGTGCGCGCATCGTGTCGGGCTCGCTGCGCTTACTCGCGACGCGCGTAGGCGACGAGCGCGCGCTGGTGCGTCTATCGCGGATCGGAACGCCGCTCGATCGCGCGCCCTCGCCGCTCGCGCGCTGGAGTGAGCACGTGCAGAGCCTCGGGCCGGCGGCCGCCTGCGTGATCGCCGTCGGCATCGCGCTGATGGAGGGCGAGCAAAGCGCCGCGCTCGCGGCTGCCGGTTGCGTGCTGCTCGCCGCACCGATGCTCGCGCTGATCCGATCGGTTTCGTCGCCGCTCGCCGCGGCCGCTGCCAGCGCCGGCGCGCGCGGCATCGCGTTTCACAACGGCCGCGATCTCGACGTGCTCGGTCGCGCATCCGCGGTCGCGTTGCCGCCGCATGGCGTGCTCACGGAGGTGCGCCCGCTGTTGGTCGAGTGCCACACGCTCGACGGCAGCAACATGGATGCTCTGCTCGGGCTTTGCGCGTCGGCGGAGCGCACCGCGTTGCCGCACCCGATCGCGCGCGCGATCGAACAGTTCGCAGAAGCGCGCCGCGTGCCGGTGCTCGAGGTGCGCCGCCCGGTGTTGCACGTCGGGCTCGGCGTCACCGCGCTCTCGCCCGAAGGCGAGGCGTTGGTCGTCGGATCGCGGCGCTTGCTCTTGCAGGAGGGCATCAGCGTCGCCGCAGCCGATGCGGAAGCCGCGCGCGCTGAGACCAAAGGCCGTGTCCCGATCTTCGTCGCGCTCGGCGGCCGCATACGCGCCGTCATGACGCTGCAATACGAGCTGCGGGTCGGCGCGCGCCCCGCCATCCAGCGCTTGTTCGACATGGGGCTCGAGGTCGTGTTGCTGACCGGCGCACACCGCGGTGCCGTGCAGGGGCTCGCGACCGCGCTCGACATCGAGCATGTCAAAGCCGATCTCCTGCCCGAGGAGCGCGGCCAGCAAGTGCGCGCATTGCGCGAAACCGGCGGCACCGCGGCGGTGATCGGTCGCCCGTTCGACGACGACGCAGCGCTCGCAGCGGCCGACGCCGGCATCGTGCTCGCGGGCGCGGGTGGTAGCGCCGCGGACAAGGCGGTCGCGCTGGTCAGCGACGACGTCCGCGACGCGGCCGCTGCGCTGTGGATCGCCCGCGCCGCGCGCGACTCGGGGCTGCGCGGCGCGACGACCGCCGCGGTCGTGTTTGGGCTCGTGGTCGCGGCCGCGATGACCGGCCTCATCGC
>JAYUYY010000035.1:0-7941 GCA_043752225.1 Sandaracinaceae bacterium
GAGCGACGAGATCGACAACGTCGTGCGTGGCTTCGAGTCGGGCGCGACCGATTGCGTGGTCAAGCCCTTCCATAGCCGCGAGCTGCTCGCGCGCGTGGACGTCCACGTAGGCATGCGACAGATGGCGCAAGACCTCGCGCTCAGCGAACGGCACGCGATGCTGGGCGTAATGGCCGCGTCGATCGCGCATCAGGTTCGCAATCCGCTCACGACGTTGATCGCGGGGCTGCCAGCGATGCGCACACGCATCCGTGGAAAGGTCGATGCCTCGACGACCGAGCTGGTCGACGTCATGGTGGACTGCGCCGAGCGCATCGAACGGCTGACGCGCGACTTGATGGACATCTCGCGCGTCGATCGCGAGCCGAGCGGTGCATTCAACCCGTCCGACGGGCTGCGCTCCGCAGTGCGTCTCGCGAAAGCACGCGTGATCGGGAACGCGATGATCGAGGATGACGTACGCGACGGAACGATCATCGAAGGCCGCGCCGGCGACATCAATCACGTGTTCCTCAACCTGCTCGACAACGCGATCCGCGCGGTCGGTGAGATGGGGCGCGTGCGCGTGACCGCCGAGATCGACGCGGGGCATTACATCGCTCGAGTGGGCGACTCGGGCGTCGGCATCGACAGCAAGCTGGTCGATCGGATCTTCGAGCCGTTCTTTACGACGCGTGCGGCTGGTGAGGGCACTGGCCTTGGGCTCGCGATCGCGCGTCATATCGTTCGTCAGCATGGCGGTGACATCGAAGTCGGGCGCTCGGAGCTCGGCGGCGCGCTGTTCACCGTGCGCCTACCGATCGAGCTCGAGCCCGGTCGCGTGTCGCTCGCTTCTTGAGTCTTACGCTTTGCTTTGGCGCTTGCGCTGACGGCGCATGACCATCGCTTCGAGCTCTCCGCAGCGCACGGCGGTGTAATGGAACAGTCGGTGCAAACCGGCGCGGTTGAGCACGTAAAAATTCAGCGCCGCTTCGCGTGCAAAACCCAAGCTCGCGAGCCGCGCCTCGTCGAGACCGGGCGGCAGATTCAAGAAACGCTCGCCGGTCGCGCTCTGGGACGGTCGCTCGATCACCGCGCACAGCGCGCGCTCGAATGCCTGACCGTCGCCATCCAGCTCAGGGTGCACGGGGATCACCCACGCGGCGTTGAGCATCCAGGTCAGGTTCAAGCCGGGGCTCGAACGTTCCTCGAGCACCGCATAAACGATGCGCCCGTTGCGCCTCACGACTCGACAGTCGCGCGTGCGCACGAGATCGGCGCGAGCGAAACGCGCGGTCGTGTCCGGGAGCGTCATCTGTCCCGGTACGATCGAGACCGAGGCTGCGGCGTGCTGGCCGAAACAGCGCTGCGCCGCGTGCGCGACCGCAGGCTCGTCCTCCGGCATGCAGGGTTCAACGCTGATCTCACTCGCGAAGCTCTTCGCGTGTGGCGCGGGATCGATTCGAATCCACAGCTCCACGAGCGAGACCGAGAGCGCTTCGGCGGTGCCGGTGGTCTCGAAGAAGCGCCGCAGGTACGCGTTCATGATGTGATTGTCTTCTTTGACGAAGAAGATCATGAAGCGGCCATCGGGCCGCGGCACCAGGTGATCGAGGTACGCAAACTGGAGCTTGCTGGTCGCGCCTTGTCGCTCCGTGCTGACGTCGACGAAGTGTTGCAGCACCCAGCCGCTCTCCCACGCGCGCATCACGGTGACCGCGCCGTCCGGAGCATCCTTTGGACCATGCTCGAACGTGCGCACGACGTCGCGCCCATCCGCGTGCAGCTTGCGCCAGACGCTCGCAGTCTCTTCGAGCATCGGCGCCAGGTTGCGATCCATGTGGGGACCGAACAGCCCCGCCTTCAGATAGGTCTCGTGCAAGGTCTCGAAGCTGGTGCCGTCGTGCATACGCACTTGCGGGTGCGCGATTTCCGCCAGCAGCTCGATCAGATCGAGATCATCTTGCAGTCGCGAGTCCTGCGTCAGCGCGCTGCACAAGACCATGCCGTCGTTCATTACGGTCTCGTCGACCGCGAGATCGCCCAGGTGCACGAGACGATGTCCCCACACGAGCTGCGCTTGCTCGAGCGGCATGCCCTGCCAAAGCACGGGCGCCTGCGCTGAGCACCGAAACGCGACGCCGTAGAACGACGCTTCGGTCACCGGATAGCTCGCGACCAGGCCGGTGATCGGATTGCGAAAACGCAGCTCGATGCCGAGCTCGGGTGGAGCACTGGTGCGCGCGTCGCGGCGATGACGGCGGCGGCGGCGCAAGATCAGCGGCAACGCCGTCCGCAGCTTGCTGCCATCGCGCTCGATCGCTCGAACCTCCATCTCGTGGGCGACCGAAAACAGCTCAAAGGCGATCCGCACGCTGGTGCGTTTGAGATTGAGCTGCGGGTCGCAATCGATCTCGAACAGCGCGTGATCGTCTTTGACCTCGAGGAACCGCGCACGCGAACGCGCGCGGCCGGGCAGCTCGAGATGCCCCAGCGTTTGACGCATCGACGCCAAGCGCAGCAAACGTTTGACCTCGCGCGGATCGGTCACGAGGTCGTGCGCCGGCTCCGAAGCCTCGTCTGCGACTGGATTGAGCGCGAGCCGCGAAATGAAGCCGCGCTCACCCAATGCTCCATACCAAGGCATCGTGCTCGTCACTTGCGCGGATGCCGTGCGCAACAACCTCCGATCGCCGATCAGCTCGACCCTTGGCAGCTCCGTGCCAGGCGCAAGCCCCATACTGCACCGCACCTCGCACGAGCTTTTTCCTACGCGCGCGATAGGAAACACGTAATCAGCGCCATCATCGAGCCCGCCCGAGACGACGAGCACGAGCAGATCCGAGGTCTGCACGGCTTGATCGCGTGTAGCCATTTCGTCGCTGAGACGAATGCCTTGCACACCGATCGACGCGCGAGTCGGTCCGTCCGCGGTTAGATCCGCGCAACGCAGCGCCCATGAATGGCCAGCGGTCGCTGGATACACCGTGAATAGGCCATGGTGATCAGTAGGCAACGCGCTCGCAGCGATCGGGTGAAGCACGAGTAGCTCTTGGCCCTCTTGCGCTTCGGCATGCTCGATCGCATGCATGTACGTATCGAAGCAACTCGAGCCGAGGTCGACCACGACGGGAACAAGCGAGTCGGTCGCTCGCTCGAGCGTAGCCATGACATCGCGTGCATCGCTCATATAAATGTCGAATCGAGCGTATCAGCTATTTGCCTATTCGTTTGTTTGATCTCAAATGGAGCTCGTGACTCGACTTGATCGAAGCCAGTACGCCGTGTTGTTCGTCGATGACGAGCCACACAATCTGGTCACTTTTCGCTATGCGATGGATGACCAATTCAAAGTCCTTACCGCGGGCTCCGCGGAGGAAGCTCTGCGTATCCTCGAGAGCAACGATGACATCGTCGTGCTCGTCGCAGATCAGCGAATGCCCAAGACAAGTGGTGTGGAACTGTGCGCGCGTACGAAGGCGCTGCGACCCGATGTCGTTCGCATGATCGCGACTGCGTATGCGGATATCCACGAAGCGATCGAAGCGATCAATCACGGTCACGTGGTTCGCTACATCGTGAAACCGTGGCGTAACGAAGAGCTCGCGGTGGTGCTCGAGACCGCGATCGACTTCGCGCACATGCAGCGCACGATGCAGGACATGGAGCTGCGCTTGCTTCGCGCAGGCCAAGCGCGCGTCGCCGTCGCCGTTCATGACGAGGTGCTGCACGAGATCACCAACCCGCTGACGATCGTGAAGTGCTCGATCGATCGCACGCTCGAGCTGCTCGATCACCTGCTTGCAAGTGGCCTCGTGCATGACGACCACAAGACGCACGCGATGTTGTTGGAAGCGCGTGAAGAGCAGCAAGCAGCGATCAGCGCGGTCGACCACGTGTCCGCTGTCGCGCGACGCTTGCAGAAGCGGGACGACAGCGCGCACGGCGAAGAACGCGCCTGCGATGCCGCGCGCGCGATCGACTCGACGGTGCGGATCGTGCGCCGCCAGATCGAACGCATCGCGTTGCTCGAGGTCGTGCTCGAGGACGAGCCGGTCGTGCAGCTCGAAGCGTCTGCGGTCGGCCAGATCGTGTTGAACCTGGTGCTCAACGCCGCTCAAGCGATCGAAGCGCGCAAGCTCACCGGTCGTACGATCCGCGTCAGCCTCGCGAGTGACGAGGACGAAGCGGTGATCGTGGTCGCAGACGATGGCCCGGGGATCTCGGGCGAGCTCTTGCCGCGCATCTTCGACGCGTACATGACGACGCGTGCGAACGGCTCCGGCATCGGGCTCGCGCTCGTGCGCGACATCGCCGTGCGTGCGGGAGGCACCGTGCGTGCACGCAGCTCGGAAGGCGAGGGCTCGCGCTTCGAAGTCCGCCTGCCGCGCTCGCGCGAGAGCCTGCGGCCCTCCGGCTTGCTGGTCAGTTAACCGTCTTCAAGCTCTCGTACGCGGCTTGCCAGTCTTGCAGGTCGAGCACCGGCGTCTGCGACGCATCGATGTGGAAGCCAAATCCAGCGGGCTTGGTCGCGCTCGCACGACTCGCGTCGCGGCGCCACATGACTCGCCCGCGCAGGTGGACAGGAACGCCCGAAATCGTCCGCAGCTCGATCCAGAGCTCATCGCCGAGCGCGGGCGCGCTCAGCGTGCGCACGAACAAGCCGTCTGCGCTGATGTTGTGCGTGAGCCCGTACGCGGGTTGCATCACGCCGGCCGCGCGGAATGCGCAGATCGACTCGTAGAGCGCGCGCTCGGAGCGTCGAAACTCGGTG
This sequence comes from Sandaracinaceae bacterium, assembly GCA_043752225.1. Lineage (GTDB taxonomy): Bacteria > Myxococcota_A > Polyangia > Polyangiales > JAFGIB01 > JAYUYY01. Next base: position 4,754 of record JAYUYY010000035.1, read on the forward strand.
GCGGTCGCGCTCTTCGCGGCATCGTCGGCGAAGAACAAGAGCTTGGCTTTCGTATCGCCGGCGTGCTCCCAAGCGTCGTCGGCGAGCACGAGCTTCGGAATACGCGCGTCCCAGAAGATGCCCGAGATGCGTTCGCTGGCAGCCGCGCGCTGCACGGTCGCGCGACTGGTCACGATCAGCGTGGGCACGCACAGGTTCACGTCGCGCATCTCTAACGCATCGTTGGCGAACAGAAGCTCGAAGCCGGCTTGGCGCAGCGAGCGGCCGACCCAGCGACGCAGCGGCCCGTCCGGCATCGTCACCATCGCGATGCCGCGCACGGCTTCGGGGCGTTGCACCGGGCGGTGCGCGCTCAAGGTCTGCAAGCGCTGGCGAAGCGAGCCGAAGTCGGCACCGAGGAGCGCGTCATCGGCGCCCGCAGCAAACGCTTCGCGAAACTGGCCTTCGGTCGCACGGTCGAGCATCGCGACGATCGGGACGTTCAGCAGTGAGGGGCTCTCGCGCACCCACGTGCTCAGCGCGGTGATCGTGCGCATGCGCGCAGCAAAGAGGCCGCTCGGCGCTTCGTGGCTGCCCAAGATCAGCGCGGCGGCTTCGGCCGGCTTATCGAACGCGCGCAGGTTGAGGTCACATTCGCCCGCTGCGATTTGCAGGGTCTCCAGCTCGCGATTCTCAAAAGGTCCGATGGCAACGACGTACATTGTGAGCTCCCCTTGTGATTCAGCGATTGGTGGCTTCGAGCGAGCGCAGCGCGTCCAGAGCGCGGCGCGGATTCATGTGGCCCGACGAGCCGAACGGCGCGAACTGAACGCCGACGCGATGGCCGGTGCCGTAGCGCGCGCGCTTGCACCAGCGCACTTCGCCCTTGAGCGTGATCGCCTCGGCTTCGCCGGGCACCCAGAGCTTCATGTGCAGCGTCTCGCCGGGCGTCATCGCGAAGCGGCACTCGAAGCCGATGCCGCCCTTGCTCATGTTCTCGACATCGCAGCTCGTTGCCGTCATCCACGGCAAGAGGCCGAAGAGCACACGCGACACGTCGAGCTCGGCGCCAGCGATGCGAAACGTGCGGCAAGGAATGCGCTCGAGCGAGCGACGCTCGGTCGTGCGCGGCGCTACGGCCGGCGCATCCGCATTCAGGAGCTCGACCGGCGCATGCAACCCATGCATCGAGGCGGTCGGAGCAGGACGAAGCGATTCGGTTTGCATCTGCATGTTCGCGGCACCTCGGTGAGCGGGTTCGAGGTGACGTGTTTGCAGGACGTGTGCCACGCGCGAAACGCATGAATACGTCGTGATTCGCTTACGGTGGAGGCTCGGCTAGAGGTGTGAACGACCACGCGAGCGGTCGAAACAACCACCACTCCACGCCACGCCACACGCAAACGAGCGACCGAGCGAAGCGCGCGGATGAAAATGCAAAGCGCCTCGCCGGGATTTCCGACGAGGCGCTTGCGCACACCACACGACTGAGGACGCCGCGTATGCCTAGCGGGTCGGGCTGGCGATCGGCGGAACCATCGGCATGTCCGTCGGGAGGTCGGTCGCAGGGTCCATCGAGTTGTTGTTCGGCGGACCGGCGGGCGGAGGGATAAGCGAAGGCGGCAGAACCGGAGGTGCGCCCTGGCCGTTTCCCGCGCCGGGACCATTGTCGACCGTGACGTGAGTGACCGTCGTACCGCTGTTACCGGCTGGCTCGTCGCGCTCGCCGCTCTCGCAGCGCGATGCGTCGTCAAGCACGCTCGCGAGCGCTTCGTTGGTCGCTGCGACGGTCGTCGCCACCGCGCGTGCCGCGTCGAGCGTCACCGCGGTCTGCATGGCTTTGACGCTCGCGATCGCGCTGCCCTGGAGCTTGTGCCCGCGCTCGAAGGCGTCCGCCAAGCAGTTCGCGAGGATCGAATCGCCATTGCGCCGCGCGCCCTGCATCGCGATCGCCAGCTCGTGCGTGCCGTCAGTGACTTGGTCGAGACTCAGCTCCGCTCCATCGAGCAGCGTCCGCTGCTCCGCGCTCAGCGCGGGCATGAGCGGCTCTGAGCTCGCCGTATCGGCGTAGTCGGCCAGCGCGATGCCCATCGGCAGCAGAGTGATAGCGGCGAGAGGTTGCCAGCGTAGCTTCATAGATGCCCCCAGAGCGGAAATGTCCTGCCCAGGCAGAATAGGGCCGCGGCTAGTTCCGCGCAAGCAGCACAAATTGGCCAATACTGTACGCGGATGCCTGCCCGCTCGCGCAGGCGAAGCTGTGGATTTCAGGATCGACGTCGCGTGCACGCGCTCACAGCGCGCACATCGAGCGATGACCGAAATTGGCTAATCAGAGAACGTGATCGCGGACGCAGCGCGTGAAGTACGCTGAACCGAGTCAACTCGCGGTTAGGGGACGGATGATGAGCCTATGAGCACAGCGGCGATCGCGATCGGCGACATCGGAGATGCAGAACGCGAGCAACTGCAGCGCGCGGCAGCACGCGCAGAAGCCACGATCACTTTTCAACCGAGCTTCGCGCATGCCGTGAATCGCGTACGCCACTCGGCGTGCTTGTTCGTCGACAGCCACAGCGATGTCGCCAGCGTGATCGACAACGTGCGCGATGACGCCGCGTTGTTCGCGTTGCCGGTGATCGTGCTCGCCGATGTTGCAGCGATGGATGTCTGGCAACGCGCATACGCTCAAGGCGCCGATGATGTGGTGCTCAAGCGCGACGTCAGCGCGATCACGCGACGGTTGCTCATGATCGCGCAATCGCAAGCCACCGAGCGCCCCGAAGCATCGCTCGGCCGTGCGGTGATCGCTTCAGCGGTCGACGCGAGTCGGCGTCGTGTCGGTCGAACGCTACGCAGCGTTGGATTCGACATCGCGTATGCAGCCAACGTGAAGGAAGCGGTCAGCGCGAGCGTGACGCCTGCATTCGTGGTCACGACCGAGGTCGCGCCGCCCGGCAGCGTGCACGGCGTCGCGTACGTAAGCGGCGTGCCGGTGCTCTTTCTCGGCGAGCAAGCGGCGTTCGCGCCCGTACACGATCGAATTACCGATGCGACCGCCCGCATCCTGTTTTTCGCGGACGAGCAGGCGCGAGCGCGGTTCACCGATCGCCGCGTCTCGGAGCGCAGGCTCTGGTCGGTGATGTGCTCGTTTCGCGAAGCCGGCGCGCTCGAGCCGAGCTACGGAATGACGCACAACATCAGCCGCGAAG
>JAYUYY010000036.1:0-7937 GCA_043752225.1 Sandaracinaceae bacterium
TTCGGCATGCCGCTCGCCAAGTTCTTGTAGCGCTTAAAGCACTTCGCGCGCCGGGGAGATCCCGCGGCGCGCGAAGCGTGCTGAGCGTTGCCTTACTGCTGTCTCACGGCCAAGCCGCAGAGCGCGCCGCCGGTGCGCGAGCCGAACAAGATGCACATCTCGCCGGTCTGCACTTCGTTCGCAAAGCGAAGCGCTGTGTCGTTGCGGTTGGTGATGTCACAGACGAAGTGGATCTTGTCGCCAGGTCCCACTTCGAGCATGCCGGTGAACGCGCCGTCGGTCTTGCTGTCGAGATCGGGCACGGGGTTCATCGAGATGCTGTCGTATTGATAGGTCGGCATGTCGCTGTAGTAGAACGACTCGTAGATCGGAATCGTCTCGCTGCCGCGCTCGAGCCAAACGCCGAAGCGATCGGTCGATGCATGACGGTGCCCGTTGAGCGTGATGATGCGCGTCTGCTCTGAGACGTCGCACGCGTAGTGCAGCTCGCGGTGCTCGCCCGCCGGGATGTTGAGGTCCGCGGGGTTACCGAAGATCGCGATGCCTTCCATCGGGTCGGTCACGTCGGCTTCGGGCTTGTACCAAACGTTCACCCACGCCTCGCGCAGGATGTCGCCGCCGGTGAGGTTGAAGTGGTGCAGGTTGAACGAGAACTGTTGGCCCGCATCGAGGCGCGCGCCGAGGCCGATGTTCTCGGCCGGCACGTCGAGCGTGCCTTGCGGGCGATCTTGGTCGGGACGCTGCGCTCCGCCGAAGCTGCGGCTGCTGCCCCCGAGCGCGACGTCGCCCGATCCGCTGAAGCCGTCCGCGCGATCCTCCATCACGCTGATGATCATGTGATGCGAGCCGGAGCGCATGCGCCAGTTGGTGCGGTAGTAGTAGTGCTCTGCGTCGTTGATCGCGTTGACGTAGTAGTAGTCGTTGATCTCTTCGCCGTTCGCCATGATGAACGAAGGGTCTACGCCCTCGTAGCTATCCGGGCCGACGTGCACTTGCGTGCCGAGCTCGGGCGGGGGCGGCAAGATGCACCACTCATCGCCGGGGAAGCCGGTGTCGAACGCGGGGTCCGCATCGATGCAGCGGATCGCGTACGGGTTGTTGAGCGTGCCGTCGAACGGCGCGCACTTGTTCGGCAGCTCATCGCCCCCGGGGCTCGTCCTCATGCCCAGGATCTCGAAGCTCTTGCATGCTTCGGGCACATCGGCCCACGGCGTGTCGGCTGCGAGCATCGGTAGCTCGCCCGTGTCTCCGCCTGTGCCCGCGGCAGTGCCGGCTACGCCTGCGGTACCAGCGGTCGTGCCTGCGACAGGAATTTCTCCGCCTGCGCCAGCGGTCGGATCCAACGAGGCCATGCCTGCGGTCGGAACGTTGCTATCGGTGCCCGCGGCACCCCCGGTCGCTGCGCTGCCCGTCATGCCGGTCGCTGCGCCGCCTGCTGCGCCTTCATCACCGTTCGAGCTGCAAGCTGCAGCGATCAAGCCGAGCATCAGCGCCAGCGTTTGAGCTTTGCGCTGTGTCGCGCGGGAAGTACTTCGCGTCATGGATTCATCCTCCGGAGTCACCACCACACCCGCGCGAACTATGCGTGGCCCGGGCGGGCAGTCGCAAGCGGACGATGCGACTTGCGTTCATGAGTGTGCAGCGCTGCACGCATTCGATCGGGCCGTGAAGCTTGCAGACCCCAAAACGAAATGGGGCGAGCGCACGTAGCGCTCGCCCCAACTTGGTAACTACTCGCAGCTGCGAGTGTGATTCGTGTTGTTCGATCAGTGCGCGGGCGCGGCAACCGGTGCCGGAGCAGCCGCCGGAGCAGGCTTCGCGGCTGCATCCTGCGCGGGCTGCTGCTTGGCTTCCGGCGTCGGCGCGGTCTTCGCGGGCTCGACGGCTGCGACCGGAGCGGTCGCCGTCGCGGCCGGCGCGTCGGTCTTGGCTTGTGCCGAAGTCGCTGCCGCTTGCTCCTTCTGAGCCTTCGCTGCTGCAACCTTGGCTTCCTTCTCGGCCTTCGCTGCTGCCAGCTTGGCTTCCTTCTCGGCCTTCGCCGCGGCGAGCTTCGTGTCGCGATCGCGCTTGGCTTGCGCCGCGGTCGCCTTCTTTTGCTCGCCATCGAGCTTGGCTTGCGCCGACTTGAGCGCCGACTTGGCCTTGGCCGCCGACTTGCGCGCGGCCGCTTCGCTCTTGTCCGCTTCCGCGATCTGCGTCTTCGCGGTCTCGGCGTTTTGCTTCGCCGTCGCGAGGCTCGCGTCGGCGTCGGCCGATACCTTCGTCGCCGTGTTCACTTCGGCTTGCGCGTCAGCGACCGGATCGCCCGATGACACCGGGGCGGGTGCGGGCGTTGCGGAAGCCGTTGCGCTGCCATCCGACTGCGCGGGCGTTGCGCCGGAATCACCAGCAGGTGCCGCAGAGCCCGGAGTCGTTGATGGCGCTCCGGTCGTTGCAACGGTGGTCTCGCCACCAGCAGTTGCGGCCGGCGTGGGCGCGACTTGCTCTTCAGTCGGTGGCTCCGTGCTGACGGCACAGCCGGCAAGCGCAAGCACGATGCCACACACGAGAACCGCGGATACTTTGAGTCCCGACATGATGTCCCTCCTAAAACGAATGACGCGGCCGGAACCTAAATCAGAAGCGCGCACCGCGATACCCACAAAATGAGGGAAGCGGTACGCCACATCGGGGTCAACCCTGAGTTGACTCAGTCGAGCCCTAGTCTTTTGAGGTCATCCTCGTCGAGGTTGAAGAAATGCCCGATCTCATGCAGCAGCGTGATCTCGATTTCTTCGCGCAGCTCCGCTTCTTCCATGAAATCCGCGAGTAGGTTGCTCGTGTAAAGAACGATGCGCGTGATCGCCGGCGTGTCGGTGTTGCCATCGGTCGGGCCGTCGAAGAGACCGAGCGCGCGCGGGTCGAAGCCTTCGCGTACGAGATCGAGGCTCGGCCGTGGCTCGAGCACCACCGGTACGTTCTCGAGACGCTCGACGAATGGTGAGGGCAAGACCTCGAGCAAGTCGCGCGCGACCGCCTCGATGTAGTCGAGCTCTTCCGGCGTGCCGATGCGCGCTGCGCGGTCGGAGCGCGTGTCGATCGCGAGCACGCACAGATGAAGCTCGACCATTGCGGCCGAGTCTTCGCGCTCCTCGGCGATCCGCGCGAGCGCGTACAACGCGTCGGCCTGCACCGGGCCTTGCTCTTCGAGATGGGCGACCCGGCGCAAGATCGGCTCGGCCGCGTCGGCGCCGTGCTCTTCCCAGGCGAGGCTCGCTTCCGCGAACAAGATGTCCGGATGATCGGCGCCCGCGCGATCGCGAGCCTTCACCCAGAGCGAACGAGCGTCCTCGATATCGCCTTCGTCGAGCGCTTCATCGAGCTGCTCGAGCAGGTCTGCAAGCTCGGAATCGGGTTCGTGATGGTTGTTGGGCGCGCTCACGGCGCGGACTGTACAGCGCGTTGGCATGCTCGGCTAACCCCTTTACGGCCCCTCGCTTCCAACCTTTTGCATGGTATTCCAAACGCCCGTTGGCGACCGTCAGCCGATCCCACAAGGCATCCCGCTATGAGCTCCATTCCTGCTCCCGCTGTCATGACGTCCGATGAGGCCGTGTTGCTGCTTTCGACTGCGCCTTCGCCCTATGAAGCGGCGCGCGAGCAGGTCGATGGCGTCGAGTACGTGGTGTTCAAGCACGGCCCGCGCACGCTGCCGCAGCTCTATGCGATGGCCGAGCGGCACAGAGAGCGCGTGTTCCTGGTCTACGAAGACGAGCGCATCACGTTCGCCGAGGCGCGTCGGCGCAGCTCGAGCCTCGCGTACGCGCTGGTGCATGAGCTGGGCGTCAAGAAGGGCGATCGGATCGCGCTCGCGATGCGCAATTTCCCCGAATGGTGCTTTACATATACGGCGGTCACTTCGATCGGGGCGGTGATCGTGCCGCTGAACGCGTGGTGGACGCCAGCCGAGCTGCGCTACGCGATCGGCGATTGTGGCGCGACGATCGCCGTGGTGGACAGCGAGCGGCTCGAGCGCATCGCGGTGTTCGCCGACGAGCTCAAGCTCAAGGTGTTGGTGGCGCGGTCGGATGGCGCGCTGCCGAACAACGCGCTCGACCTCGCGCCGATGCTCGCAGGTGATCACGCGCTGCCGGAGATCGCGGTGAGCCCGGAGGATGACGCGACGTTGATGTACACGTCCGGCTCGACCGGCCATCCCAAGGGTGTCGTGTCGACGCACCATGCGGTCAGCGCTTCGGTGTTCTGTTGGGAGTTCGTGGCGATGGCGCGCTTGCTCACCGAGCTGCCAAGCGCCGTGATCGACATGCTGAAGCAGTGGCTCGCGCTGGGGAAAACCGCGCTTACGCAGGCGCCGTTCGATTTACCGCAGCGCTCGATGTTGATCACGTTGCCGCTCTTTCACGTGACCGGCTGCAACGTGCAGTTCCTACCGGCGTTTCGCAGCGGGCGCATGCTCGTGATGATGCGCAAGTGGAACCCGGAGCGCGCGCTCGAGCTGATCGAGCGCGAGAAGATCACCGACTTCAGCGGCGTGCCGACGATGAGCTGGGAGCTCGTGAGCTCGCCTGACTTCGACAAGCGCGACACGAGCACGCTGCAGTCGCTGAGCGCGGGCGGCTCGGCGCGACCGCCGGACCAGGTCAAGAAGCTCAAGGAGAAAGCGCAAGCCGCGCAACCGAGCGCCGGCTACGGCATGACCGAGACCAACAGCCTCGGCACCGCGATCGGTGGCGACGACTATCTGGCGCGACCCTCGAGCATCGGCCGGCCGGTGCCGCCGCTGGTCGAGCTCAAGATCATCGACGCGCAGGGCCAGACGCTCGGCGTCGATCAAGAAGGCGAGATCTGCATCAAGGCCGTGACCAACATGCGCGGCTACTGGAACCGGCCTGAGGACACGAAGAAGACGCTGATCGATGGCTACATCGTGACCGGTGATCTCGGTCGCATCGATGGCGAAGGGTTCTTGTTCATCACCGGTCGCGCGAAGGACATCGTGATCCGCGGCGGAGAGAACATCAGCTGTCCGGAGGTCGAGCACGCGTTGCACGAGCATCCGGCGGTGTTCGAGGCCGCCGTGTACGGGCTCCCGGACGAGCGGCTCGGCGAAGCGGTGGCTGCGACGGTGATGGTGCGCGCCGGCGACGACGTCTCGATCGAAGCGCTCAAGGCGCACGTCGGCCAGCGACTCGCTCAATATAAGGTGCCGCTGCACGTGTTCCTGCAGCGCGAGTCCTTGCCGCGCGTGGCGTCGGGCAAGATCGATAAGCGCGCTGTTAAGAAGGAAGCCGAGCAGCGGATGCGCCGGCCGTAGCGGTTGCGGCGCAGCCCATCGCGCTCGCCGCGCACGGCTCAATTCGCCGCGATTTCATCGCGCCGCAAACGGTCGGAAACGCGAGCCGCTGCATGCTCTTGCGTAACCCGGCGGCACGGCCCGACCTCAGCGCAAGCATTCCACGTGCAGACCGCTGTGAGCCGGGGGGCTTGGCGGCTTTGTCTCCGGACCTTTTAAGTGCTCTGACGCCGGGTCGGGTCCGCTCGACCCGGCGTCGGCGCGCATACCGCCGCCCCATAATTGAGCTACACCTCGGCCGGTGGATTTGTTCGGGTACCGGCCGTATTGGGCGCACCGCTTCGGGGTTGCGCCGGTCTTGCCGCGTTCGCGGGCCGAGATGGATGCGCTCGGCTGGGACTGCTGCGACATCGTGCTGGTCTCGGGCGACGCGTATATCGACCACCCGTCGTTTGGCGCAGGTCTCGTAGGCCGGCTGCTCGAGGCGCACGGGTTTCGCGTCGGCATCATCGACCAGCCGGATTGGCGGTCTCCTGAGCCGTTCGCGGCGCTCGGTGCGCCGAGCCTGATGTACGGGATCACGGCGGGCAACATGGACTCGCTCGTCAATCACTTCACGAGCGACAAGAAGCCGCGCAGCGATGACGCGTACACGCCGGGTGGAGAATCCGGCAAGCGTCCCGATCGCGCGTGCATCGTGTACGCGCAGCGCTGCCGCGAAGCGTTTCCGGACGTCCCGATCGTGATCGGCGGGATCGAGGCGAGCCTGCGGCGCATCGCGCACTACGATTATTGGTCGGACAAGGTTCGGCACTCGATCTTGCTCGACTCCGGCGCGGACTTGCTCGTGTACGGCAACGGCGAGCGACAAGTCGTCGAGATCGCGCATCGCTTGGGGCGCGGCGAGAGCATCTCGAGCATGGACAACGTGCGCGGCACGGCGCGGCGCATGCGCGGGTTGCCGGATGGCTTTCTCGAGCTCGATTCGCGCACGCTCGATAAGCCCGGTCCAGTCGAGCCGCATCGCGATCCGTATGCGATGGACGAGAAGAGCAGTGCGATCGTCGCTGCTCACAGCAGCGCGAGCACGGCGGCTGCGAACGGAACGACGAGCGCTACGAGCACGTGCGAAACCGTGCAGGCACAAGGGCCCACCGATGACGTGCTGAGCCCCAGTGCGCCAGCGCCGCTGATCTCGCTGCGTGTGCGGCCTTCACGCCACCCGCGCGAGAAGACCGTGATCCGCATGCCGTCGTACGAGGACGTGCGCCGCGATCCCGTTCTCTACGCGCATGCGTCGCGCATCCTGCACACCGAGAGCAACCCGCACAACGCGCGCGCGCTCGTGCAGCGGCACGGCACCGTCGACATCTTCATCCAGCCGCCGGCGCTACCGCTCACGACGCCGGAGATGGATCGCATCTACGAGCTGCCGTACACACGCGTGCCTCATCCCGCGCATGCGAGCTCGAAGATCCCGGCGTACGAGATGATCCGCTTCTCGATCACGATCAACCGCGGGTGCTTTGGCGGGTGCTCGTTTTGCTCGATCACCGAGCACGAGGGCCGGATCATTCAGAGCCGCTCCGAAGAGTCCGTGCTGCGCGAGGTCGAGCAAGTGCGCGACCATGTGCCCGGCTTCACCGGCGTGATCTCGGATCTCGGCGGGCCGACCGCCAACATGTACCGGCTCGCGTGCAAGAGCCGGAAGATCGAAGCGGCGTGTCGCCGGCCGTCGTGCGTGTATCCCGACGTCTGCGAGAACCTCGGCACCGATCACGGCCCGCTGATCCGGTTGTACAAAAAGGCGCGCGAGCTGCCCGGCATCAAGAAGGTGCTGATCGCGTCGGGCGTTCGCTATGACCTCGCGGTGCGCTCACCCGAGTACGTCAAAGAGCTCGCGAGCCATCACGTTGGCGGCTATTTGAAGATCGCGCCCGAGCACACGCGCGAGGGACCGCTCTCGCTGATGATGAAGCCGGGCATCGGCGCCTACGAACGCTTCAAGGAGCTGTTCGATAAGTTTTCGAAGCAAGCGGGCAAGGAGCAGTACCTGATCCCGTACTTCATCGCGGCGCATCCGGGCACGACCGACGAGGACATGCTCTCGCTCGCGCTGTGGCTCAAGGAGCACGGCTTTCGTGCCGACCAGGTGCAAGCGTTCTTGCCTTCGCCGATGGCGAGCGCGACCGCGATGTACCACACGGGCAAGAACCCGTTGCGCAAGGTGCGCCGCGACGGCGGTGACGTCGTGACGCCGAAGGGCCCTACGCAGCGCGCGCTACACAAGGCGTTCTTGCGCTACCACGACGCGAACAACTGGCCCGTGTTGCGCAAGGCGCTCGTGCGTATGCGCCGCGAGGACTTGATCGGTTACGCCAAGTACCAGCTGGTCCCGCCGCGCCAACCGGCGGGCTGGGTTCCGCCGGAGCCGAAGCGTCGCAACGCGCGCGGTGATGCGCGCGCGCACGACATGCGGCCGCAACCCGCGAAGGGTGCGTTTCGCACGACGCACACGGGCCTGCCGCCGAGCACGGACGCTCGCGCCGCGCGCAAACGTCCGAGCAGCCCTCGCTAGTACGTCAGATCGTAGATCCGTTCCGGATTTCCGCTCCGGCGTACGTCGCCACTTTTATTATCGGGA
>JAYUYY010000037.1:0-3109 GCA_043752225.1 Sandaracinaceae bacterium
CGGCCTGCTCGATCTGGTGACCGCGCTGCAATGGGTGCAAACGCACGCCGCGAGCTTCGGCGGCGATCCGGGCAACGTCACGATCTTCGGTGAGTCGGCCGGCGCGCGAAACGTGATGACGCTCTTGATCATGCCGAGCGCGCGCGGGCTCTTTCACCGCGCGATCGCCCAGAGCGGCGCGGTTCGCCGACAAGACCCGGTTCTCGCCGAGACGTTCGCGGCGCTTGGCGGTCACAAGAACAGCAGCAGCGAAGTGCTCGCGCGCCTGCTCGTCGCGGACGGCAAGGCGAGCGATGCAAAAGGCGCGCGCGACGTGCTGGCGAAGATGCCGCCTGCGGAGATCGCGAGCTACTTGCGCGGGCAGGCGATTCCCAATCTGCTCGGCGCATACAGCAAAGACGTCGATGAATCGATGATCGCGGTGCCCAACATCATCGCCGAAGGTGCGGTCGTGCCCGCCGAGGACCCGCTGCTCCTGCTCGGCCAAGCCGACAAGCGGGCCCACGTGCCGGTCGTGCTCGGCACCAACCGCGACGAGAACAAGACGTTCTTGTTTTCGCAAGAGAAGCACGTCTCGCGCTTCACGCCGGCCTACATGAGGCTGCGGGACGCGCCGCGCTACGACGCGCTGGCGCAGGCGATGTCGGCGTCGTGGCGGATCATCGGCGCGGATGCGCCGGCGATGGCGATCGCCCAGAGCGGCGGTGAGGTCTACGTCTATCGCTTCGATTGGGATGAAGAGCCGTCGGTGCTCGGCGCCGATCTCTCGCGGATGTTGGGTGCGGGGCACGGCCTCGAGATCCCGTTCGTGTTCGGCCACTTCGATCTCGGCCGTCGCGCCAACGTGATGTACACGGAGGACAACCTCGCAGGGCGCGAGGAACTGTCGGCTGCGATGCGTGATTATTGGGGCGCGATTGCGCGCAACGGAAGGCCGGGGAAGGGCCGAGACAGCGCTCTCGAGTGGCCGGCGTACGACTCGAGCACGCAGCGCATGGTGTTCGACACGCAAGCCGGCGGCGGCGTGCGCGTCATGCGCGGCGCTCTGCAGATTGGCAACGTGCTCGCGCAGGTCCGCGCCGACAAGCGCTTGCGGACGCCCCAGGAACGCTGCGCGGTGCTGCGCGAGGTCGCCCGCTTCAGCTCGCTGTGGACGGCGGACCAGTACGCCGCGCTCGAAGACGGCCAGTGCAAGGACTACGCGTTCGATCGCGATCCTTTTGCTTTGAAGTAGGTGGCTCGAACGCACGTTTCGAAGCGCAAATCGCATTGCACACGAAGCTTGCGAACGCGCGGCTGCACGGCTACTTCATGGCGATGAAGGTTTACTTGGATGGGCAGATCATGGACGGCGCTTCGGCGCGCATCTCGGTTCGTGATCACGGTCTTCTGTATGGCGACGGATTGTTCGAAGGTTTGCGCGCGTACGATCGCAAGCCCTTCCGGCTCGACCGTCATCTCGAGCGCCTCGCAGCGGGTGCGCGCGCGCTCCACCTGACCGTTCCCGGCGGCATCGAAGCGATGCGCGAGATCGTGCTTGCCACGCTCGAGGCGCACGGCGAAGACGGCGACGCGTACGGCCGCTTGATCGTTACGCGCGGCGAGGGCCCGCTCGGCGTCGACCCCACCACGTGCCCCCAGCCGACCGTCATCTGCATCGTCGATCGGATCGCGCTCTTCTCCGACGAGAAGCGCCGCGCAGGTCTGTCGATGATCACGAGCAGCATCCGTCGGCCGCAGTCCGACGTGCTCGACGCGCGTGTGAAGTCGCTCAACTACTTGAACAGCGTGCTCGCCAAGGGCGAGGCCCGTCGCTATGGCGCAGACGAAGCGCTGGTGCTCAACGCCAACGGTCACATCGCCGAGGCCAGCGTCGCCAACGTGTTCGCGCTGCGCGATGGCGAGCTCGTGACTCCGCCCACTACAGATGGCTGTCTCGACGGGATCACTCGCGCCTGCGTGCTCGAGCTGGCGGCGCGCATGGGGATCCCGGCGAAGATCGCGTCGATCGGCCGGATGGATCTGTTCCGCGCGCAAGAAGTCTTCTTGACCGGCACGGGCGCAGGTCTGGTTCGCGTCGCGACGCTCGACGGCGAGCGCATCGGCAGCGGGGAGGCGCCGACCTTCGATCGCCTCTATGCCGCGCATCGCGAGCTCGTCGTTTCGGCCGGCTGAGCTTTGTCGACCTTTGTCGAGCTTGGCTGACCCTAAAAGGGGTCAAGGGGTTGTCCGCAGCGCTCGCAAGAGCGCAACTACCAACGCGCGCGCGTGGCGCGCTCTTGCGGGCCTTTGGGAAGCGCATTAGCGTCGCCGGCCATGCGCGTCTCGGCTCGTGCGGTCTCTGCCGCCCTCTATCTAGTTGTGGTCTCTGCGGTGTGGCTGCCCACGCAAGCGTTCGCTGACCAGCCGCAAGACTGGATGGTGGGCACCGGCAAGAAGGGCACGTACGTCAACCTCGACTTCATCGTCGGTGCGTTGCAAGGCGCGCTCGAGCACCGCGTCCCGATCTACGGCGGCGGCAACATGTTGACGCTGCGCGCGTCGACGCTGGCCGCGCTGCCGTTCGGCTCGACCCAGGCCGACGTGGACCTGCGCATCGTGAACCTCACGCTCGGCATGAGCGCTGGCTACATGAGCGTCTGGCGCAACCAGTCCTTCTCGCTCGGCGAGCCGATGAACCGCAAAGAGCGGCGCGAGCGCGAGACCGGCGGCGAGTACAACCGCGATGCGTTTCCGTTCTGGGAAGGCCGCGCGTCGATGGGCTTCCTGTTCAACGACCACGTGGTCTTCAACCACGTGACCTCGTATCGCATCACCGGCGCGAGCGAGCGGTCGTTCGACAACGTCACCTCGGTCGTGCACGACGGCGACTTCGTGCGCGCCGACTTTCAGCTCTTCTTCAAGCACAAAGAGCACGGTGCGATCGCGCCGATCGTGCAGATCCTGAACTTCGGCCTCGATAACGACCGCCACACGCAGTTCAACTACGGCTTCATGTTCGTGACGCGCGCCGGGCTCGTGCAGCGCGACGACATCCTGCTGTTCCAGATGATGTTTCACCCCGGGCCGGTGTTCGGCGGCTACGACAACAGCGATACGTACGGCGCGG
>JAYUYY010000038.1:0-7926 GCA_043752225.1 Sandaracinaceae bacterium
GTGGCGCCGCACGTCGGGCTTGGGCTTGATGTGCAAGCACGGCGAATCGGTGTGCGCAGCGATCAGCTGGAAGCCGCGCTGCTGGGGAGGTTTGTCGCCGACCACGAACGCAGCCAGGCTCGAGCCCGCGCGCGTCACGTAGAAACGCGAGCCGGGTGAGAGCGACCAAGCATCGCGCTCATCGAGCCGATTGAAGCCGACCGCCTCGAGCCGGCGACCGGTTTCGAGCACGGCGTGATACGGCGAAGGCGACGCGTCGATGAACGCGAGCAAGTCGCGCGCGAGCGGCTCCATGTTTCGAGCAACGGCGCCTGGGACAGAACCGGCGGCTACGACCATGCGCGCAGCATACTTTGCTGTGTCTGCACGCGACACCAGCGTGTCACGCTGCGCCGATTGCAACCGGCAGACTCCGCTCTGTATAAGGCGCGAGTCCCGCACGCGTTTCTCCATGAGGCGTTTTCCATGAACCTCGCGCTCGTACTCCTGGCCACTCCTCTCTTTGGGCTGTCTTTGCAGGCCCCACTGCTCGAGCCGACGATAGACCTCTCGATCGTCTCGTCGGCGCAGCTGAGCGCGAGCGGAGAGCTGAGCGCCAGCTCTGACGACGACTCCGAAGACGCCGACGACTCGGAGTCGAACGACAGCGACGAAGCCAGCTCCGACGAGGCTGGCTCAGACGAAGCGAGCTCGGACGATGCGAGCGCGAAGTCAGACGAGGGTCCCGCGGCCAAGGCGCAGGCCGACGACGACTACGCCGCCCAAAACCGCCGCCGCAACGACCTGGTCAAGATCCACCGGCCGCTCGGCATCGCGACCTGGGCGGCCATGACCGCGACCGTCGGCCTCGGCATCATCCAGTACTACAACCTGTACGGCTTCGGCGCGGGCCAGGGGGACAACCCGTGCGTGCAAGGTAATGCCATCTTCGGGCAGAGCCAATGCAGCGGTACGCCCTGGCCGCATGCCATCGCAGCTGGCCTCACCACCGGCCTCTACGCGGCGACCTTCACGATCTCGCTGATGATGCCCGACCCCGATGACCTCTCGAGCGGGAAGGGCGAGTTCGCTTCCACGCTGCGCATGCACAAGCTGCTGCGCTGGGTGCACTTCGGCGGCATGGTCGCGCAGGCCGTGCTCGGCATCATCATCGCCAACAACGTCCTCGGGCTCGATCGCGCAAACGACTACGGAACGCTGCAGGCCTTGTCGACGGTCCATTTGGGCGTCGGGCTCGTGACCTACGGCGCGCTGACGTGGGCCGGCGCGCTGATGACTTTCTGAAGCGGACGTCGGGGCTCGAGCAGACCCTAGTTTTCCGTCCTTGCAACGGCGCTTCGCGCGCCGCTAGGATGCCCCGACGCTGGCGGTAATTAGCGTCGAGGGCTCGTGGCCAATTCATCGACCGAGAGCAAGGCCGTAGAGAGCTCGAGCAGAGGCAAGACAGGCAGCGCAGGCCCGCTTCGGCTTTCGAACTACCTCGGCATTCTGCGCGACGATCCGTTCGACGCGGAGGCGCTCGCAGGCTTACGCGCGCTGATTGAGCTGCGCGACACCGAGCGCCTGGGCGACCAGCCGGTGCGGTTGCTCGAGAAGGCGCGCCAGGGTCACGAGGACCGCTGCGAGATGGTCGCGGTCGCGCACTTGCTCGAGGTTGAAGCGAGCTTCGTCGACGAGGACGCCGCGTTCTCGGGTCGGCTGTGGAAAGAGCTCGGCCGCGTTCGCGCCGAGAGCTTGCTCGAGCCCGAAGCCGCGCTCGAGGCTTACCAGCGCGCGCTGGCGCGCATGCCGGGCGACACCGAGATCGAAGAAGCGATCCGGCGCCTCGAGCAAGAGAGCAAGAGCTGGAAGAAGCTGCTCAAGCGCTTCGAGGACGAAGCGGAGCAAGCAACCGAGCCGCGCCTGCGCGCGACGCTCTACGCGCACGCGGCCGCGCTGGTCTGGCAGCACAAGAAGAAGGGCCGCGACCAGGACACCGACAAGCTGCTGCGCGCCTCGCTCGAGGCCGACCCGAGCTACCTGCGCGCGACGCTCTTGCTCGAGCACACGATGCGCTCGCGCTCGGCGCTCGCTCCGCTCGCAGAGCTGTTGCTCGATGCGGCCGAGCACGTCGAAGCGCCGTCGGCCCAAGTCGCGCTGTACGCGCGCGCCGGGCGTTTACTCGCGCGCGATCTCAACGAGATGCCGCGCGCCGCCGCCTGCTTCGAGCGCGTCAACGACATCGAGCCGGGCAACGCCGACGCGCTTTCGTTCTTGAGCGAGCACTTCGGCAAGCAAGAGCGCTGGGATGATCTCGCCGCGCTCTACGAGCAGGTCTTAGCGACGCGGCTCGAGCCGGATGTCGAGCAAGCGATCCTGCTCCAGATCGGCATGGTGCATTACCGCATGCGCGGCAAGCCCGAAGCGGCCGAGCCGTTCTTCGCGCGCTTGCGCAAGCTCGATCCGGTGCACCCGGCGATGCTCGATTTCTATCGCGAGTATCAGTCGCAACGGCCCGAGGATTGGCTCGCGACGCTGGCCGACGCGCAGCGCGTGGCAACGACCGACGCGCAGCGCGCAGAGCTCGCGCTGGTCGCAGGCCGCACCGCGCTCGAGCGTCCGGAGCTGCGCGACAAGGCGGTCGAGTCGTTCCGGCTCGCGCAGCGCCTCGACCCGACCAACCGCGCGGCGACCGCTGCGCTGCGCGACCTCTATCTCAAGGCCGAGAAGTGGAACGCGCTCGCCGACATCATTAAGGGGGAGATCGAAGCCACGCCCGACAGTCAGGCCGCGACCAAGATCGGGCTCCTGCGCGAGCTGCACGCGATCTACCGCGACCGCCTGCACATGGACGGCATGGTGATCGGCACGCTCGGCCGCATCCTCAAGCTCGCGCCGGGCGATCAAGCCGCGCTCACCGAGCTCGCGACCAAGTACGAGGGCTCGGGCCGCTTCAACGAGCTGATCTCGATCCTGACCGAGCGCGCGGACGCGCTGACCGACCGCGCTGAGAAGGTCGACGCGTACCTGCGCGTCGCTCGGCTGTGGATCGAGCGCTTCCAGAACTTCAATCAAGCGACGGTGCCGTACGAGAAGGTGCTCGAGCTCGATCCGAACAACCGCGAGGCGCTCTCCGAGCTGCGCGGCATCTACGAGAAGAAGCGCGCCTGGAAGCAGCTCTACGAAGTGCTGCGGCGCGAACGCGCGGTCGCGAGCGATCCGGCTGCGCGTCTGTCGCTCACGATCGAGCTCGCGAAGCTCTCGGCCGATCGCTTGCAGAGCTACGCCGAAGCGATCGGGTTTTGGAAAGAAGCGCTCGAGCAAGATCAGGGCGCACCCGGTGCGGTCGAGGCGCTGCAGCGCTTGGCCGAGCGCGATCGCGACTACGTGACGCTCGCCGAGCTGCTCGAGCGCGACGTCGAGCGCGGCGCGACCAGCGAAGACAAGGTTCGCGCCTTGCAGAAGCTCGCAGCGCTGCGCGCCGAGCAGCTGGGCGATCCGGAAGGCGCTGCGCGTTGCTGGCGCCGCATCCTCGACCTCGAGCCCAAGCACGGCCGCGCCCTGCGCGCGGTGCGCGACGCGCTGCTCGTCGCGCGCGATTACGACGGCCTCGAAGCGCTCTACGCGAAAGCGCACGACGACGAAGGCCTCGCGGACGTGCTGAGCCACGAAGCCGATCGCGTCGAGGATCTCAAGCTCAAGGTCGAGCTGAGCTTCCGCGCCGCAGACGTGCTCGAGAAGAAGATCAAAGAGCCGGTGCGCGCGGTGCGCAGCTACGAGCGCGTGCTCGCTGCGGACCCGACGAACCTGCGCGCTGCGAGCGCGCTCTCGGTCGTCTACGAGCAAGAAGAGAAGTGGGGCCGGCTGCGCGCGATGCTCGAGGTGATGCTGCGCGCGAGCCAGGATGACGCGACGCGCGTCGCGTTGCTCCAGCGCTTGGGAGAGCTGTGCCTGGTCAGCTTGCGCGAAGGTGAAGCCGCGCTGGCGTATGCCGCGCAGGCGTATCGGATCGCGCCCGAGGATAGCGCCGTGGTCGAGAGCCTCGAGAAGGCTGCGGTTGCAGCGTCGGGCTACGACACCATGGTCGAGCTGTTCTCGGAGCGCGCGGCGCAAGCGCCGGCTGCGGTCGCGCTCGACTTGCGCCGCCGCGCCGCCAGCATCGCGCTCGGACACTTGAGCCGGCCCGACATCGCGGCCAAGCAGCTGCGCGACGTGCTCGCGCAAGAGCCGCAAGACGTCGACGCAATGCTCGGGCTCGAGCGCATCTATCGCGCCTCGCAGGATCTCACCGCGCTACACAGCTTGCTCGTGCACCGGCTCGAGCATGTGCTGGACGAAGAGATCCGCGTCGCGACCTTGCGCGAGCTCGCGCACGTCGAAGAGCGCGTGTTCGAAGACGCGAGCTCGGCTGCGACCCGCTGGCGCTCGCTGCGCGAGCTGCGGCCCGACGATCGCGAAGCGCTGCTCGCGCTCGATCGACTCGCGCTCGAGGGCGAGCGCTTCGAAGAGCTCGCGAACATCTTGGAGCGAAGGCTCGAGAGCGAGCAGGACGGCGGCGCGCAGGTCGAGCTCGGCTCGCGGCTCGGGCTCGTGCAGCTCGACAAGCTCAGGCAGCCCGAGCGCGCGATCGCAGCGTTCGAGGGCGTGATCGAGCGCGAGCCCGCGCACGTCGGCGCGCTCTCCGCGCTCGAGCGCATCTCGGAGCAGAACGATGAGCTCGCGGCACGCGTCGCGCCGACGCTCGAGTCGGTCTACCGGCGCACCGGTCGCTTCGACAAGCTGCTCAAGGCGCTCGAAAAGCGCCTCAAGTCCGAGAAGGGTGATCACGAGGTCAAGCGTTTGCGCTTGGACATCGCCGAGATCAGCGGCAGCCAGCTCGGCGATGCGGCGGGCGCGTACGGCGCGATCGAAGCCGCGTTCTTCGAGCAGCCGAGCGACCGCGAGTTGTGGGATCGCTTGGCCGATGCAGCAGAGCGCGCCAATCAGCAGCGCACGCTCGCCGGCGCGTACTCGACCGCGATCGAAGCCGGCGATCTCGACGACGAAGGCCGTCTCGAGCTAGCGGTCCGCGCGGCAGCGTTGTTCGACGACGTGCTCGGCCTCCCCGAGGACGCGGAGCCGCTGCACAAACGCGTGATCGCGACCGATCCGCAGAACGAGCGCTCGTTCGTCGCGCTCAAGGATCTCTACACGAGCAAGGAGCGCTGGGACGAGCTGCAGGTCCTGTATCGCAAGCGCATCGTCGAGACGATCGACGCCGACCAGAAGCTCGAGCTGCTCTCGCAGCTGTGTTTCCTGTTCGAGGAGCTGCTCGACCGGCCCGAGCAGGCGATCGAGACCTACGAGCAAGTGCTGGCGATCGATCCGACCCACGCGGTCGCGCGCCGCTCGCTCGAGAAGCTGTACGAGCGCACGCAGCGCTTCCGCGAGCTCGCGGAGCTGTTGCGCGGCAACCTCGATCACGCCGAAGGCCAAGAGCGCATCGACGTGATGCTGCGCTTGGGCGAGCTGTACGAGACCAAGCTCTCGGAGCCCGGCCTCGCGGTCGATCAATACGAGAGCGTGCTCGCCGACCAACCGCACCAGCTCCGCTCACAGCAAGCGCTCGCACGGCTGCTCTCGGTCGGCTCGCAGCGCCAGCGCATCGCCGAGATCCTCGCGCCGCTCTACGAGACACAGGGCGCATACATCGAGCTCGCCAACGTGCTCGCGATTCGGCTCGAGACGCTCGAAAGCGACGCCGAGCGCGCGACGCTCTCGCTGCGTATCGGTGAGCTGCACGAGCACCGCACGCGCGACATGGAAGCTGCGCTTTCGGCGTACGCGGCGGCGGTCGAAGCCGACCCCACGCTCGAGCCCGCGCGCCGCGCGCTGCGCGATCTCGCGACCACGCGCGAGACCTTCCGCCAGCGCCGCGCTCAGGTGCTCGCGCATGCCGTCGACAAGCTCGCGGGCAAAGACCCGGCCGCTGAGGCCGACATCTTGCTCGAGCTCGCGCTCCTGCTCGATGAGTACTTGGGCGATGTCGACGGCGCCGCGCGCGCGTACGAGCGTTTGATCGAGCTCGACCCGACCAACGCCGACGTGGTCTTGGTCGCGGCGCGTGCGCTCGAGCGCATTCACATCGCGCGCGGCGATCACGCAAAGCTCGCGGTCGACTTGCAGCGCCAAGTCGAGTTGGAGACCGATCCGATCACGCGCGCGCGCTTGCTCGTGCGCTTGGCGGTGTTGCTCGAGGACACGCTCGAGGACCGCGAGCGGGCGATCGCAGCCCACGCGCTGCGCCTCGAGCACGATCCGAGCGAGCTCGAGGCGATGATCGCGCTGGAGCGTTTGTACGAGCGCACCGGCCGCTTTGCCGATCTCGTGACCGTGCTGAAGACGCATGCGGAGCACGCACGCGACCCGCGTGAGCGCAGCGAGCTCGGCCGCCGCGCCGCACTGCTCTACGAAGAGAAGCTCGGCGATCCGGCCGCGGCGATCGAGACCTGCCGCGACATCGTGACCAGCGTCGGACCGGATCGCGAGACGCTCACGCAGCTCGCGGGTCTATACGAGCGTGGCGAGCGCCACGAGGATCTGCTCGAGACCTTGATCGAGCTCGAGCGTTTCATGACCGAAGTCAGCTCGCGCTCCGAGCTCCAGCTCAAGGTCGCGGAGCTGTTGCGCTTGCAGCTGAACGATCCGCAGCGTGCGCTCGGCTACTACGAGAGCGTCCTGCAATACGACGCGAGTCACGCCCAGAGCCTGCGCGCGCTCGAAGCCTTGATGAGCAGCGAGGACGTCGAGCTGATCGCGGGCGCGGCCCGGATCGCCATCCCGCGCTACGAGAGCAGCGGCGCGTTCGAGAAGCTGATCATGGCGCTCGAGTCGCTCGAGAAAGCCGAGGCGGATTCGAACGAGAAGCTCAACGCGCTGCGCCGCGCTTCCGAGGTCGCCGAGAACGCGCTGCACGATCCAGCGCGCGCCTTCTCGCTGATGTCGCGCGCAGTCCGCGCCGGCCGCGAAGACGTCACGCTGCGTAACTTGATCAGCGAGCTCGGTCGTCTGGCCGACGGCGGTCAGCGGCACGCCGACTACGTCGCGCTGCTGCGCGAGCTCGCGCCCGAGATCTACGATGCCGAGCTGAAGAGCGACACGTATCGACGGATCGCCGAGACCGCCGAGCACAAGCTGAGCGATCCGAAGCTCGCGCTCGAGCAATACGCGAAGCTGCTCGAGGACGTGCCGGACGATCTCGCGGCGCTCTCCTCGATCGAGCGCATCAACGAGCAGCTCGGTGACCACCGTGCGTTGCTCGATGTGCTCGCGCGCAAGGCCGAGCTCTCGCGCGATCCAGCCGAGCGCGAGCGCCTGACGTTCCGGCGCGCGGCTTTGCTCGAAGGCCCGCTCAACGATCGCGAAGCAGCCGTCTCGGTGCTCGAAGAGCTGATCCTCGAGCGTCCCGCACCGGCCGCATTCACCGGCCTAGAGCGTTTGCTCGCCGCGCTCGGCCGCGATGCGGACTTGGTCGCGCTCTACGAGCAGCAGCTCGACCGTCAGATCGGCTCGCCGATGGAAGCGCGCTACAAGCTCGCCAAGCTGCTGCGCGAGCGCATGAACGACACCGTCGGCGCCGTCGAGCACTTGCGCGACGCGCTCACCGACGACGCGAGCCACGCGCCCTCGATCGAGCTGCTCGAGCGCGTGATGGAAGAGCCGGGCGAGTCGCGCACGGTCGCAGCCGAGATCCTCGAGTCCGGTTACCTCGCGCGCATGCAGTGGGAGAAGCTGACCGCAGCGCTCGAAGCGCGCGCCGAAGGTGAGTCCGATCCCGAAGAGCGCAAGCGCTTGCTGACGCGCCTGGGTCAGCTGCAGGAGGATCAGCTCGAAGACTTCGACGCGGCGCTCTCGGCGTACGCGCGACTCTTCGCCGAGGATCCCACCGAAGAAGACACCTGGGAGACG
>JAYUYY010000039.1:0-7924 GCA_043752225.1 Sandaracinaceae bacterium
GGAGCACCGAATCGCGCCGCACGCGCGGCGCGTGAGCGTGACGGTGCTCGGCAGCGTGAAGTAACGCCGCGCTTCGCGAGTGTTTTATCGTCCGCCGGCGAGAAGCTTGATCACGAAGGGGACCCGATGACTGAGACTAGAGCCCGCTCGAAGAAGGCCGCACCAAAGAAGTCCGCGCCCAAGAAGGTTGCAGCGAAGAAGGCCGCGCCGAAGAAGGCTGCAGCGAAGAAGGCTGCAGCGAAGAACGCTGCGCAGGCTTCCCAGCTGATCGATCAGCGCATCCGCGAGCTAGTGGGATGGCGCGGAGAGACCCTAGCTCGCATGCGCGCGCTGATCTTGGAGGCTGACCCCGAGGTGATCGAAGAGTGGAAGTGGATGGGCACTCCGGTCTGGTCGCACGACGGGATCGTCTGCACTGGCGAGTCGTACAAGCAGGTCGTGAAGCTCACGTTCGCGCGCGGGGCCGCTCTCTCAGACCCGGCGCGCCTCTTCAACTCCAGCTTGGAAGGCAACACGCGCAGGGCGATCGACATCCACGAAGGGGAGAAGCCCGACGCGGGCGCGTTCAAGACGCTCGTGAAAGCCGCGGTGGCCCTGAATGGCGCGTCGGCGAAGAAACGCTAGACCCTGAGGTGCAAGCGTCGGCGCATGCGCAGCGCAACTGCGAACGCGAGCAGCACAAGGCCGAGCCGTGATGCCCGCGACGGCGCAGACGACGCGCGCACCATCGTGCACGCGCAACCGGATGAGTCAGCGCCTGAATCCATCAGCTCTGCGCTCGCGTCCGCGCTCGGCGGTGCCGACATCGGGTCGCTGTCCGGGGGCAGCGTGCTCGCGTCGAGAGGATCGTTGAGCACGGGGTCGCCGCTGTCCGCGCGCGGAGGCTCCGTCACTTGTGCGTCGCTCGCCGTGCTGCCGTCGGGCGTGTGTCCTGCATCTGCGGACGCATCGGGCTCGAGCTCCTCGTCTACGGAGGAGTCTTCTTCGAGGTCGACGTCGGGGACGAACGCGTCGACCGTCGCGTCCGGCATGTCGGGGACGGAGCTGTCGGGCTCGTCGGGAACCGACGCATCCGGCACCGACGCGTCCGGCACCGACGCGTCCGGCACCGACGCATCCGGCTCGGGCAGGGGGCACGCAGTCCCCATGCCGGCCTCACGCGGGCACGCATCCACGCAGTTGGCAAAGCCATCGCCGTCGCGATCGGTGTCGGGGATCGCGCAGCCGCAAACGCCGGGCTCGACCTTGTTGGGATCCACGTAGCAGGCGTCGCTCGCATCACAGACGCCGTCGTCGTCGGTGTCGCAGTCGAGATCGAGGCTCAACGTGTACGGGATCAGCGAGTCACCGGAGACAGCGAGCGTGTACTGGCCTGGATCGAACGTGTCCTCAATGCCCGCGCCCCCGGTGCCGCTGGTGCAGTAGTGGAGATCCGCGCATGCGCTGTCGTCATAGACGCTGATCACGAAGCCGTCCGAAACGACGGCGCGCACGCGCGTGCGCTCGGTGAGCTCGAAGCCATAGACCTGCGCCGCGGAGGACTCGCAACTGCTGTTGTTGGCGCCGAACGTGGTGACACCCACGAAGTCGTAGGAGCCCGGCGCTGCGACGGGGATCGCGTCCGAGCAACCACGGCCATCGGGTGCGCTGAGCGCAGTGGCAGATGCGGTCAACTCGAGCTCGGGCGCGGCCGCGTCACCGATGATCACTACGCAATACGTACCGGCCGGTACGTTCGCGTCGAGCTCGCCGCTGTTCTGCTGGACGTAGCTGCCGAGCGCGCTGATTCGAAGATACGCGGGCGCGGCGGTCGCGAGCTGCAGACGCGAAGGAGTGGCCAACGTAAAGCCGTAAATCAGCCCCGCGCTCGTACCGAGCCCGATCGCGGGTGGCGCGCTCACGGTCGTGGGCGTCTCGGCGATTGCGAGCGGCAGCGTGTCGAAGCATGTCGTGCCCCGCGGCACGCTCTCGAAGTCGATCGCAATGTCGTACGCGCCATCGGTCGCGTAGCGATCGGCGTCGACGATCAGGAAGTACGTCCCGGCCGCGAGCGCGCGGTTCTCCGAATAGCCCATCGACACGCACATCGCCGAGATGTTCGATGCGCAATCGGTTCCGAGCGCCACGTACAAGCGGTTCGAACCCTGGGTCTCGAAGTGCACGGCGCGCGGCTCGGTCAGCGTGAAGGTATAGGCGTGATCACCGCGGGTCTGCGACATGCATCTGCTGTCGAGATCGTTGGCCGCGCCGTAGACGTTGCCGATCACGCGCTGCTGACCGGTCGCAGGGATCTCGATCGCGTCCTCACAGCTCTCGCCCAACGCTGGTGGCGAGGTCGTAAACTCCAGGTTGAGCGTGTACGGGCCCGCGTCGTGATGCTCGTTGCCGTCGACGACCAAGACGTAGCGCCCCGGATCGAGCACGCGCGACAGTCCAGTGATGCCGCGCTCACAACGCAGGCCTAGGCCGAGCGCGCACTCCCCCTCCTCCAGAAACAGCGCGCTCGCGTGCGCGGCGTCGGTGGACGCGTCGATGCGCGTCGGCTCGCTCAGCGTGAATGCGTAGTAGCGATCGTTGCCGTACGCGGTGACGGTGCACTCGTGCTCTGAGGCGTAGACGTGATCGTTGGCTGCGTCCGTGGTGTCGCCGGCGACGCTGTATGCGCCGCTCGGCACGAGCTCGATCGGCTCGCTGCAATCATCGCCATCGGCGAGCGGAGGCGTCGTAAACGAAAGCGCGAGGTCGTAAGCGCCCTCGTCCCAGCTTTGCTCGCCATCCAGCAACAGCCGGTACACGCCCGGCGCGAGAATGCGGTGCAGGCTCGCGGCTCCGGTGCCCGCTCGGTCGATGTCGATCTCGACCGCGGCGCCGCCCGTGCACAAGCCGCTGTGCAGCACGAGCGCGATGTGCTGAAAGCCCGTCGCCGTGGCGGAAACCAACGTCGGCGCATCGAGCGTGAAGGTGTAGTGGTTGTCCGGACCGGCGCAGCTGTAGGTGCTGTCGACCGCGCAAAGCGGCGAGCGAAAGCGTCCGGCCGTGCTTCCCGATAGCATCACGTCCGACGCCGGTGTGATCGGCACCGCCGCATCGCAAGTCAGGCCGTCTTGCGCGTCGCCGTCATCGAACATCACGACGTACGAGCGCGGTCGCGTCGTGTCCCCTGGCAGCGGCAAGTAGTACGTGCCGGCCGCGAGCGTCAGCGACGGACCGAACGTGCTGGTCCCGCCGCACGGCACGGCGGTGCACACCGGGGCATGAGTCGAAGCGTTGCCCTGCCAGCGCACGCGCCGCGTCTCCGATAACGCAAACGTGTAGCAAGCCGCAGCGCCCGTAGGCGTATGCAGAGTCTGCGTTCCCGTCGCTTCGATCGCGATCGGCTGCGAGCAGTCGGCGCCTGCAGTCGCGAGGTCGGGCGCACACAGCGCTTGATCGCACACGAAGCCCGCCGCGCATCCGCAGTCCGCACAACAGGTTTCATCGGCATCGCAGAGGCCATCGCCGCAGCTGCCGCAGTCGGCGCTGCACGTGGAGGGCTCTTCGTCACCCAGACATGCGCCATCGCCGCAAAGATCCGCGCAATCCGCCGCGCAAACGGTGCCGTCTTCGTCAGCCGCGGGCTCGCAGGTTGCATCACCGCAGCCGCACAGGTCGGGATAGCTCGCCGGATCCACCGCGGCGCACAGCGCTGAGATCGCTTGATGCGCGTAGGTGAGCCAGAGCGTCGTCAGCGAGCGCCGCTCGTAGCGATTGCAGTTACGCGTCGCGTCGTACGTGAAGTCCGCCGCGAACGGCGTGCCCGAAACGATGCCCGTCAGCGCATAGCCCGTGAGCGGCTGCGCGAGGAACGCACCCGAGCCCGAGCTATCTGTAAACGAGTCGAGATTGGATGCTAAGAAGCGCGGCTCTTGCTGCGAGTAGCCGGTCGGCAGCACCGTGGTCACGCCGCCATTCGCGATCTTGAGCGGCAAGCCGAGCGGGTGACCAGCACCGAGCAGCGGCGTGCCGAGCGGCAGCGCGCGCGCATCGCGGGCCACGCGCGCGGGTTGTCGGCCGAGGACGGATCGATCGAGCCGGAGCACCGCGAAGTCCGGCTGCGCGCCGCCGCTGTTGCGCGCCACGATCGCTTGGCACGCGTAGACGTCGCCGGCTGTGAGCGGCTGCACCTCGCCCGCTACGTCGGCCTCGAAGCCGAACACCACCGCCGTCGCAGCGCATTGGCTCGCGCTCGTCACGCAGTGCCCCGCGGTGAGCACGAGATCGTGCGCGATCAGCGTCGCACTGCACGACACAGGCGTAGGCTCGAGCGCAAAGCGCTCATCGCGGCACAGCTCGACGTCATAGGTGAGCTCGTGGTTTGCGTAGAGCGGCACGGCGCTCAACATGGGCACGCCCGCGCCGTCCGTCTGCACGCGGCTCGTCGCGACCAGCGCCGCCACGGATGCACGCGCGTAGCTCGCAAAGGCCGGATCGAGCGCCGCGTCCGGCGCGCTGCGATCATCGTGCCTGGAGATCAACGCAGCTCCGCGCGCGGCCAGCTCGGGTTCGCTGGGAGACGCGCTGCTGCATGCGCTTGCGATCAGGAACAGAGCGAGAACAAAGGACTGAAGGGCACGACGCGACATCGAAGACCTCGAAATGGAGCCCGTAACCGGCATTCCAGCCCCCGGGGCACGCAGCGTCTAGCACGCACCTGATACGTAGTCGTGGGGATCGAATGCTTGGACTTCGAAAATCGATGACGCCGTAGAACGGCGCGCTCCACTTCACGGCCTTGCGCACGTCGGGCACGGTCTTCGCGATGATCCGCGTCGAGGCGCTTGCCGAGCTTGCTCTTCCAGCCCGGCATCGCAGCGATGTACGCCTGCACCGGCGCATCGCCATCCGCGCCTCCGGCGCGAGCTTGCAACAAACGATCACCGGCCGCGCATCTCACATCGCGTCGCCAAACAAATCGCTCGCTCGCACGAGATGAGATCGCGCGGGCCCGCTTGCTCGGCAGTCTGGTTCACTGTATGGCGTGTGGTATGGCAACGACGAAGGTCACCATCACCCTCGAGGACGAGCAGCTCGAAGCGATTCGCAAGCTGGTTGCCTCGGAGAAAGCCGATAGCGTCTCAGGCTTTGTGAAGCACGCGGTCTCCGTTTCCCTCGCGGATGTCGCAGGCTGGGGCGCAATGCTTGGTCTCGCGCTGCAACAGACAGGTGGCCCGCTGAGCCGGAAGGAGCGCGCTTGGGCGGACTCGCTATTACGCGCGGGTGGGCGGCCGAAGGGCCGGAGTCGAGCCGCTTGAACGGCGTGACGCTCGACGCGGGCGCGCTAATCGCGCTCGACCGGAATGATCGACGTGTGGTGGCGCTGCTCGCTCGTGCCGCCGAGCTCGGCGCGCGCGTTACGATACCCGCGACCGCGCTGGCACAAGCGCTTCGGCGCCCCGCGGCGCAGGTGCGATTGTCACGACTGCTGCGCCAACCGAAGACGTTTATCGCTGCGCTCGATGCCGCAAGCGCAACGCAGGTCGGCATCCTCCTCGCAGCAAGTCGAACCCGCGACATCGCGGATGCGCACGTCGTCATCTGTGCGAGCCAACATCGCGAAACGATCGTGACAAGTGATCCAAACGACCTGCGTCGGCTCGCTCCGCGCGCACGCCTATTCGCGCTCTGAGGGTGCAACGGTCTGCCCGCCATCGCTCGGCGCCGCGATCGAGCGTGACCTTCATACCGCGGTAAGTCTTCGATAGGTGACGGAGAGCGCTGCGATCTCGAACACCGTGAACGCCGAGTACGCGCAGCTTCGAAGCATCGCGACCGGAAAGAACATGTGCTCGGGCGTGAGGCGCGACTCGAGCAGCGCGAGCGCGATCACAAGCGCTGGGATCGACATCGTGACCGCCGTCACGCGCAGGCCTTGTCCGCGTGAGAGTGCCCAGGGATTCGAGAGGATGTCGCGCCAGCGCAAAGCGCGCTCGTCCACGCTCAGCCGTTCCAACACGTCGTCCGGCATGAGTCCGCGATACGCCGCTTGCCACGCGCGCACGTGTACGAGCGCGATCGCGGCGGCATCGACGGGCGCCGCGCGCCGAACGGTGATCAAGAGCGAACCGCCACGACATCAGCCTATCGGGTGGTGCAGCTCAGTGGGCCAGCTTTCCCAGCGCCTGCGCGCGACTTGGTGAGAAAGTGGCGCTGCGCATGCTGCGCTTCCTAGGATCGCGCGCGTGGACTTCGCGCTGCCTCTTTCGAGCTGCAAGCTGGAGCTGATCTCCGGCCGTGCGCACTACGAGCGCGTGATCGCGGCCGTGCGCGAGGCCGAGCGCAGCGTCTGGATCGCGACCGCGAACTTGAAAGAGCTGATGGTCGAGGATCCGCGCCTGCGGCCGGGCCGGCGGCGTGTGATCGGCCGTTCGCCCTACTGCTCAGTGCTCGAGGTGTTCAGCGATCTCGCCGAGCGCGGCGTGGAGCTGCGCATCCTGCACGCGAGCTTGCCGTCGCGGCCCTTCCGCGAGGAGTTCGACCGGCAGAAGCGGCTCGTGCAAGGCGGGCTCGAGCTGCGCATGTGCCCGCGCGTACACCTCAAGACCGTGATCATCGACGGCCGCTTGCTGTACCTCGGCAGCGCCAACTGGACGGGCGCGGGCCTCGGCGCGAAAGGCGAGCATCGCCGAAACTTCGAGCTCGGCATCGTGACCGAAGACGAAGCGGTGCTCGACGCGGTGCAAGCGCTGTACGCAACGGTGTGGAGCGGCGCCGCCTGCGACAAGTGCACGCTCAAGGACGTATGCGAAGCGCCACTCTCGCTCGGCCGCGCGTAGTCTGATCTGCGAGAGAACAAGTTGAACCGCCAAGGACGCCAAGGGAGAAGAGATTTCTCAGAACCAAATTCTCCCTCTCTTTCTCTTGGCGTCTTGGCGTCCTTGGCGTCCTTGGCGTCCTTGGCGGTTCAAATTCCGGGTCTGCTCTCCGACCACCTGGCCGCTTCGGTTTGAACATGGGCCGCTTCGGTTTCGGTCGCGCTCTTCCGCTCGTGCGCCGCGTGCGATACCAGCGCGCATGCAATTCAGCGTGGAGCTCTTCGCCAAGGGCGCGACTTTCGAACGCGTGAGTGAGCTTTACTTCTCACCCGCCTTCAACGACGCCGTGGCCCAGGCCGCAAACCTCGTCGAGCGCGCGCAGCGCGAGCGCACCGTGAATCCCGACGGCACCGAGCGCACGCGCATGCGCATCGTGCCGCGCGTCGCGCTGCCCGCGCCGATCCTGAAGCTGCTCAAGGGTCAGACCATTCATTACGACGAGATCACGATCTTCGATCCCAAAGCGCGCCGCGCCACGCTCACCATCCGCAGCTTCGCCGGCAGGACCGTGCAGGTGAACGGCAACATCGACTTCATCGAAGAGCCTGCCGGCGTCCGCTTGCGCTTCGCGGGCGAAGCGCTCGTCAAAGTGTTCGGGCTCGGCTCGATGCTCGAGCGCTACCTCGTGAGCGAGGTCAAAGCTCGCTACAGCCACGTCGAGCCGGTGTTGCAGCGTTTCATCGACGCGCCGGCGTGAGTCGGGCGGTGCGAGGCGCGCGCCCTTCGGATCGGACGGCGGGTTTACCCGTAGCCCGCTTACGGTGGACCAAGACGAATCGATCCGCGCTGCGCTGGAGAGGCTCCTCGCCGGGCGCTTCGGCACCTTACCGGTTATCGACGCCCGCGGACGGCTGCGCGGGATCGTCTCGTACCTCGATGTCCTTCAACACTTTTCGGACCACGAGCGCTGAGCACGAGCTCGCTAGTATACCCTCCCGCAAGTTCGATCATGGCCTTGTCGCGAGGCGTGAGCGGCTAGCGAGCGCGCGCAGGCGCTTCGCTGTGGCGGGCGCGATGCTTGCTCAAGAGCGCGATCACCTCCTCGTCGCTCGTCTGGTCGAAGTCGGAGTAGT
>JAYUYY010000040.1:0-3104 GCA_043752225.1 Sandaracinaceae bacterium
CTCTGCTCGGCGGGCGGGGGCAACGACTTCGAGTCGATCATAAGAAACACCTCATCGCCTCAATTGTGCGCGATCGAACGCTGGACACCAAGATGTTGATGCAGCGCGATTCGTACCGCGGCGCTCCGACCCAGCCGCTCGGCCGAAAAGGTGTGGCTCGGTGGGTGCGCGGCCTTGCGCTGCGCTCGATGCGTGTGCGATTCGTCGCGGCATCATGCGTTTCTCACTCTTCGCCATTGCGCTCGCGACCGTACTCGGTTGTGCAGGTGCGCAGTCGAAAGCGCCCGAGCACGCGAGCAGCGCGCACGACGCACCCGTCGCACCCGTCGCACCCGTTGCGCCGCTCGATCCGAGCGCGATCGCGCCTGCACCCGAGGTCGTCGCTGAGCCAACGCTGCGGATCGCGTTTGGATCGTGCAACGACCTCGCGAAGCCTCAAGCACTGTGGGAGCCGATCGCGCAGCTCGCACCTGCCGCGTTCGTGTGGCTCGGCGACATCGTGTACGCTGACACCGACGACATGACGAAGAAGCGCGTGCTCTTCGACGAGCTCGCCGCGTTCCCCGCGTACGCACAGCTCGCCAAGCAAACACGCATCCTCGGCACCTGGGACGATCACGACTACGGGTTCGACAACGATGGCCGTGAGTATTCGAAGCGCGCTGAAACCCAGCAGCTGCTTCTAGATTTTCTCGGCGAGCCGCAAGACAGCCCGAGGCGCAGTCAACAAGGCGTGTACACCTCGGTCGACCTCGGCGCCGATCCGTATCGCGTGCGCGTGATCTTGCTCGACACGCGCTACCACCGCGACCACCCGGGCCCCGCGAACGACGTGCTCGGCGAAGCGCAATGGACGTGGCTACAAGCGCAGCTCGCAGGCTCGACCGCAGCGGTGAACATCATCGTCTCGAGCATTCAGGTCGTGCCCGAGCAACACGGCTTCGAGAAGTGGGCGAACTTCGCATCTGCCAAGCAGCGCTTGCTCGCGCTGATCGACGCAGCGCACGCGCGCAACACGATCGTGCTGAGCGGTGATCGGCATTTCGGCGAGCTCTCGAAGCTCGCACGCGAAGGCCATCCTCCGCTCTACGATCTCACCTCGAGCAGCCTCTCCCGGCCGTTCGGGCGGGCACTCGATGAAGAGAACCGCTATCGCGTGGGCGAGACGGTCGTCTGGGATGTGAACTTCGGTGTAGTCGAGATCGATTGGGCGCAGAATCTGCTGCGCTTGCAGCTGCGCGGGCGCGAAGGAGTGGTGATGCTCGACCAAGCCATTGCGCTCGAACCGGTCGGGGCTCAGAAAGCTGCTGAGGCAACTCCATGATCCGCGCGACCTCGATCCTGACTCTCGTGCTGCTGTTGAGCAGCAGCGCGTGCGGGGCGACGACGCGGCCCGACGGCGGCAAGGGGTTGCTCGCAGTGGGCGCGCAAGCTCCCGACCTGGAAGCGCGCGACTCGAGCGACAAACCGATCCGCTTGTCCAGCATCACGGGCAAGCCGGCGCTCGTGTACTTCTATCCAAAGGACGAGACGCCGGGTTGCACCAAGCAGGCCTGCGCGCTGCGCGACAACTACGATGCGTATCAGCGCGCGGGGATCACGATCTTCGGCGTGTCGCGTGATTCAGAGGCGAGCCATCGAACATTTCGTAAAGCGCACTCGCTACCCTTTGCGCTCGTCGCCGATGAAGCGGGCGCCGCGCAAGCCGCGTACGGCGTACCGAGTCGTTTGCCCGGCATGGCTTCGCGGGTGAGCTTCTTGGTCGATGCGCAAGGCCGCATCGCGCGCGTGTGGCCCGACGTCGATCCGGTGCTCAACGCGAGCGAAGTGCTCGAGGCCGCGAAGAAGCTGTAACGACTCTTCTGATGACATGCGCGAGGCTCACGCTCGCGCAAAAACGGAGACGGCAGATGGCACGACTCGCAAGCAAACGATGGGGAACGGCCGTGCTCAGCTCGGCCTTTGCGCTCGCGCTGAGCCTGAGCACGACGTCGGTGTTGGCGGAGGACGGCCCGGCCACGCAGGCGGTTAGAGATGCGAAGGCCAAAGCGAGAGAAGCCCGCGAGGCGCTGCGCGCGGAGCGGGACAAAGCCAAGGAAACGCTGGACGACGCACGCGACAAAGCGCGAGACGCGCTGCAAGACGCCAAGCACGAGCTGCATCAGAAGCTCGACGACGCCAAGCAGGGCGTAGACGAGAAGCTCGACGACGCCAAGCGCGCGCTGAAGAGCGCGGAGCACAAAGCGGTCAGCGCGGCCGAGGACGTGCGCGAAAAAGCGAGCGAGCAAGCGCAGAAGACGGCAGCGGAGGTGCAGGCCCAAGCGCGCGACGTGGAGCAAGCAGTGCGCGAAGCGATCGGCAAAGGCGATCGACCCGAGCGCGTGCGTCACGCGCGGCGCACGGCTTGGCGCAAGCTCGCGCACGACGCGGGCAGGCCGCGCGATGTACCGCGTGACGTGCCGCAGAGCGTGCGAGGCGAGCTGCGCCAGCATGCGCGTCGCGTCGCTCACCTCGCGCGCATTCGCGAGCTCGCGGTCGAAAAGAAGGACAGCGCATCGGTCGAGCGCTGCGATTCGCTGCGCAAGCGCGAAGACGAGCGCCACGCGCAGAAGCTGGCGAAGCTCTGGCAAACCGAGCGGCCTGCTGGGAACAGCGCGGCGAGCAAGAATGCAGCGACCAAAGATCTAGACGACCAAGCCGATCCACCCGAAGAGTCGCCCGAGGAAGAAGACACGGAGGAAGAGCCATGAAGCGCTTCATCTTGAGCGCAGCGCTCTGCGCGATCGCAGCGTGCGGCGACGAGCCACCCGCACCCAAAGTCGAGCCCGAGCCCATACGCAGCGCGGAGCCCATCGCCCCTG
Source organism: Sandaracinaceae bacterium (assembly GCA_043752225.1). GTDB lineage: Bacteria > Myxococcota_A > Polyangia > Polyangiales > JAFGIB01 > JAYUYY01. The sequence continues at coordinate 2,862 of JAYUYY010000040.1, forward strand.
CGCCCGAAGCAGAGCCGACCCCCGACGAAGTCCCAATCCCCGAGGACTTCGAAGAAGAAGCCGCCAAGAACATCACCGCAAGCGACCTCCGCGCCCACCTCGACGCCCTTGAGCAAGAGATCTCAACTGACACTCTCTAGTCGCCCGACAGGGCGACAACATCTCTCTGTAACCGCCCAAGAGGACGAGAGGATTCGCGTCCGATCTGGCCTCGAGAGCGAGCGCGCCCGGAGGAAAAACCGG
>JAYUYY010000041.1:0-3101 GCA_043752225.1 Sandaracinaceae bacterium
GGGGCGGCGTTGGCACTGGGCACGGCGGCGGCGGCGGGTTGTGGCGACGATAGCGGCGGCGCAGAGAGCGATGACAGCGCAGCGACGCGCCGCTTGGTCGCTGCGGCGCTCACCGCCGGCATCGACTTCGAGCAGGGCACCGTGCGGCTCGCGGTGCTGCCGGAGACCACGAACGACGATCTCGTGATCGAGCAGGATGACGAAGCCGTGAGCCTCGAGCCGGGCACCGTTTCGCTGCTCTCGTTCTCGGTCGACAACCCCGACGAGGAAGAAGACGCCGTCGCGGCGGTGCTGCTCCAGTTCGAGGACGACGAGGATCAGCACATTGAAGTGATGCTCGAAATGCAGGATGCGGCCAGCTCGTTCGAGGTACCGTTCACGGTCGAATCCCGCATTTGCGACAACCTCTGTAACGCCAAGTTCGACCTCAAGCTCTTGCAGAAGCTCAAGCTGCACAGCGGCGCGATCGGCCGGATCGCGCGCAAGACGTTCAGCCTCGACTGCACCTCGGACGGCGATGAGGACCGCTGCGAGTCCGCCGATACCGAGCCGGATGCAGGCGGCGACGGCGATGGCGATGGCGACACCACGGGCGATGGCGACGGCGACACGGTGAGCGGTAGCACTTCGCTCGCCGGTCAGTTCAACAACAACGTGACGATGCTCAACCGGCTGCTGTGCACCTGCGCGAGCACGCCCGGAACTCACTGCGCCACGGACTGGCTGGACGCGGAAGAACAGTCCTGCGCATTCGAGGCGATCACAGCGAACGCGGCGACCATGAACGTCAGCCGGTTATCGGGCGGCCTCGCGACCTTGGTCGACGGCGCAACGATCTGCGATCCGACGACCGTGTTCGAGCTCGCGACCACCGAAGCCTTCCGCGAGCTGCCGGCGAGCCTGGTCGCGTGTGCACCGGACAGCTTCGCGATCGCCTCCGCCGCGATCGACGCCGGGCGGCAGTAGCCGTTAGCGAGCGGCTTGCGCTGCGATCGCGTGCTCCAAGAGCTCGCGGTCGTGGCGCAGCGCGAGCTGCGTAGCCGCGCGCAAGCCGCGCTCGAAGCTTTGCTGCGCGCGGCGCGGTGAGCCTTCGAGCGCGTGCGTGCGGCCCGCGAAGAGCGCGTGGCGCGCGCTCGCGATCGGGAAGCTCGTGCTGCACTGCCCGAGGACCTTGAGCACGTGACGGCGCTGGATCGCGAGCGCAGCGCGTGCCCTCCCGTGCGCGTGCTCGTCGAGTCCGTGCAGGGTCTCCAGCAAGTCGCAAACGCCGTGCACCATGATGTGACTGGTCGGCCGCGACTGCTTCTCGAGCGCTGCGCAGGCTTCATCGCTGCGCGCGCGCGCCTCGTCGATGAAGCCCTCGCGTAAAAGCGAGAGCGAGAGCGAGCCGAGCACCAAGAGGCGCTCCGGATGATCGCCGCGCGCGATCACGATCGGCAGCGCTTCGCGAAAACCAGCGGAGGCGTCTGCGTAGCGGCCTTCGCGCATGTGCTGTGAGGCTTCGAAGCGCAGCGCCCACGCCATCAGCTGCGTGTGATCGGCGAGGCGCGCGTGCTCGCGTAGCTTCTGGATCTCGGCTGGGACGCGATCGTAGAGCCCGCGATAGACGTGCGACCAGGTGTGGATCGCCTGGGCCTCGCAGTACGACCAATGATCGTTGCGCTGCTCGGCCACGCGTTGCGCGTTGCGCACGATGTCCGAGGCGCGGCCGAAGTCGCCGGCGCCCACGCAATACATCGCCGCCATCACCCACGCGCGCACCGCCGCTTCCGGCTCGCGGCTCTCGTCACAGGCGTCGAGCGCGCGATCGACATAGTGGCGGGCGAGCGCGTGTTGGCCGAGCAAGCCGAGCAAGAGCCCTACTCCGCTGTTGCACTTGGCGCGTTCGCCCGAGCTCGCCGAGAGCTCCGAGGCGCGCGTCGCGAGCAACACGTTCTGCACCATCGCCATCGGCTCGAGCGAATAGAAATGGTGCGCGGCCAGCGTCTGCGCGGCGCGAGTCGCCTCGAACGCGGCCGGCCCCGACAACGAGCGCTCCACGAGCAACGTCTTGCGCAACAGCCCGCCGCCGAGCTTGCTGCGGGTATTCGTGAGCGCGCTCGCCGCAAGCTCGTGCAACACGCTCTTGGCGATTGAAAGCGAGCGCGTGACCGCGGTGCTCGGCGGCATAAGCCCCAAGCGCTCGAGCGCGGCGCGTGCGTGATGCGCCATCTGCTCCTTGTGGCCGAGCGCATCGCGCGCTTCGCCCAACATGCGATGCCAGCGCACCTCGCGCAGCGGATCGGGCGCACCGGCCGCGATGCTCTCGGGCTCGCGCGCCTGAATCGCGAGCGCGCGGTCCAGGAAGCTCGCGGACTCGCGGTACGCACCGGAGCGCGAGGCTTCGAGCGCCGCGAAGTCGAGCGCATCGCAGGCGCTGCGCCAGGCGTGCGCGCGTTCGTAATGGTGAGCGAGCCGCGGCCACGAGCGTCCGCCGTCGGACGACTCCGAGGATTCGATGCCGGCCGCGGCGCGCGCGTGCAGCTCGCGGCGTTGGGCGAGCGGGAGCCGCGCGTAGGTGACCTCTTGCGTAATCACGTGATCGAAGGCGAACGAATGATCGCGCTCGCTCGGCGCGACCAACCCGTGCTCGCCGAGCAGCGCAAGGCTCTCGAGCAGCGCCGCCCGCGATGGCGCATCAGGGTGCACGCTCGCGAGCAAGCCGAGCTCGAACACCGGGCCGAGCACCGACGCAGCCTTGAGCGTCGCGAGCTCGAGCGGGCGCTGCAGCGCGTCGATGCGGCTGCCGATCACCATGTCGAGCGACGTCGGCATGCGGTCTTCGTCCCAGCTCGCGTTCGGCGCGAGCACGACTTGGCCGTTTTGCAGCACGAGCACTCCGGTTCGCTTCATCGCTAGCGCCAGCGACTCCGAGAACAATGGATTGCCGCTGCTGCGCCCGTGCACGAGCGCGACCACCTCGTCGGAGACGCGCTCGGCCGAGAGCCGCTCGCAGATCAGCGCCGCGGTATCGCTCTCGCGCAGCGGCGTCAGCTCGATGCGCTCCTCGGCGCGCTCGAGCACCGCGGTCAAGTCCTCGGTCGGGCCGAGCACGCGCCGCG
>JAYUYY010000042.1:0-7914 GCA_043752225.1 Sandaracinaceae bacterium
GCCGGCCTCAAGCCGGTGTTCTTGAAAGAAGGCGGTGGCGTCACCGCCGGTAACGCGTCCGGCATCAACGACGGCGCAGCGGTCGTCGTGCTGATGAGCGCCAAGGAAGCCGAGAAGCGCGGCATCAAGCCGCTCGCGCGCATCGTGAGCTGGGCGCAAGCCGGCGTCGATCCTTCGGTCATGGGCACCGGCCCGATCCCCGCGAGCAAGAAGGCGCTCGAGAAGGCTGGCTGGAAGGCCAGCGATCTCGATCTGATCGAAGCCAACGAAGCGTTCTCGGCGCAAGCGTGTGCCGTGAACAAGGGCATGGGCTGGGACACGAGCAAGGTGAACGTGAACGGCGGCGCGATCGCGATCGGTCACCCGATCGGCGCATCCGGCGCGCGCATCTTCACGACGCTCTTGCACGAGATGAAGCGCCGCGACGCCAAGAAGGGCCTCGCGACGCTGTGCATCGGCGGCGGCCTCGGCGTCGCGCTCTGCGTCGAAAAGGTCTGAGTTAGTTATCGGGAGAACGTGCGCCGTTCTCCCGCCCCGCCGGCAAAGCCGTCGGGGCCCCACCCACTCACGAGGCTCGCTTCGCTCACTTCGGGCAGCGAGCCTCGTGCGTTCTCGAGATGCTTCGCTTGACCACTGGCAAGCGTTCTGTTGATAGAGGGATGCTCACTATGTTGCGTTTGCACCCATTTGCCGCGCTGCGTCCTCGTCCCGAGCTCGCGCAGAAGATCGCGGCGGTCCCGTACGACGTCGTGAACACCGAAGAGGCGCGCGTGCTCGCCGAAGGCAATCCGCTTTCGTTCCTGCATGTGTCGCGCTCCGAGATCGACTTGCCCGCGGGCAGCGATCCGTACGACGCGCGCGTCTACGCGGGTGCGGCGCAAGCGCTCAAAGAGCTGGTGCAGCGCGAGCAGCTGACGCGAGAAGAGAAGCCGCACCTCTACGCGTATCGCCAAGAAGCCACGTTGAACGGCAAGGCCGTCAGCCAGACCGGCATCGTCGGTTGTTGCCACATCGACGACTACAATCAGAACCGCGTGAAGAAGCACGAGGTCACGCGCAAAGACAAAGAAGACGATCGCACGCGGCATACGCTCGCGATCCGCGCGAATGCTGGGCCGGTGTTTCTGACGTACACGCCCAAGCCCGAGCTCAGCGCGCTGACGGCTGCGGTCACGCAAACCGCGCCGCTCTATGACTTCGTCGCGGTCGATGGCGTGCGGCACACGGTCTGGCGGATCGAAGACTCAGCGCCGTTCGTCGCGGGCTTCGGCGCGCTCGACTGCGCATACGTTGCGGATGGGCACCATCGCAGCGCATCGGCCGCGCGTGCGGGCGCCGAGCTGCGACGCGAGAACCCGGGGCACACCGGCGAAGAGGAATACAACTGGTTCCTGTGCGTGCTGTTCGCGGCCGATCAGCTCAACGTGTTGCCGTATCACCGGCTCGTGCGCGATCTCGGTGGCCTTACGCCGACGCAGTTTCTCGACAAGCTGCGTGCGATCGCAGAGGTCTCGACGACCACGGAGCCGATCGGCGATCGGCCGGGCGCGTTCGGTGTGTTCCTCGGTGGCGAGCTCAACGCGTGGTACCGCGTGCAGCTGCCCAGCGCGCTGATTGATCCAAGCGATCCGATCCGCTCGCTCGACTACGTGTTGCTCAGCGAGCACGTGCTTGGCCCCGTGCTCGGCATCGCGGATCTGCGGACCGACAAGCGCATCGACTTCGTCGGTGGCATCCGCGGCACGGCCGAGCTCGAGAAGCGGGTTCGCTCGGGTGAGCACGCGGCCGCGTTTGCGATGCGTGCGACGGGCGTCGAGCAGGTGATGCGCGTCGCCGACGCTGGCCAGATCATGCCGCCGAAGAGCACGTGGTTCGAGCCCAAGCTGCGCTCCGGGCTGCTCGTTCACACGCTCGACTAGCTACTAATTTGGGCTAGGCCCGTCGCGCACGAGCTCGCACCAGCTCGGATAAAAGTGTGCCACGGCACGGCACACTTTCGCGAGTCGGAGCCTTAGAGCTGCCAGGGTTGTCGCTCGTTTGTGACGGAATCGCGGGCTGATCGAGGCTGGCGCGCTGTCTGCTTGGAGCGGCCGTCTATGCCAAGACACGTGTGGGTGGGGCTTGCGAGCTTCGCGCTCGCTGGGTGCGTGATAACCGGTTGCGGGACCTCGGCCGACGACGCGGGCGAGGCGCGCGGAGGCGACCAGAACAGCGGTGCAGGGTTTGGCTCGCCGACCGCAGGCGCGGGTGGAACCGCAGGCACCGCCGGGGGCTTCAGCAACGGCGATGGGGACGGCGACGGCAACGACGATGGCGCTCCGATGCTGCCGCCCGAGATGGAGGTGCAGGTCGACTTCGAGCTGCCGCAAGCCTCGGAGCGCTACGTGTACGCGGCCAATCCAGGCAGCGGCACGGTCTCGATCATCGACGCCGAGACGCGTCACATCCAAACGCTCGAGACCGGCGATCGGCCGACGTTCCTGCGCACGCTCGCCGGCACCAACGATGCGATCGTGCTGAACGTAGGCACCGAAGACGCGACGATCCTGCGCAACCCCGAAGACGGCGCGAGCATGTCGACGCTAAACGTGGTGCGCGGCGCAAACGCGATCGGGGTTTCGCCCGACGGCAAGCACGCCGTCGTGTACTTCAACTCCAACTTCAGCAGCGCAGGCAATCCCTCGGGCAGCTTCCAGGACGTCACGGTGCTCACGCTCGATGAAGGCGACGACAAGTCGACCGACATGACAGTGGGCTTTCGCCCGCGCGACGTATTCTTCGCGGCCGATGGCAGCGCCGCGTTCGTGATCACGGAGGACGGCGTATCGGTGCTCGACTTCGAGACGGTCGAGCGCGAGGGCACCGGCATCGCGAAGCTCGTATCGCTCGGCAGCGACATCGATCAGAAGACGCTCGACGTGTCGGTGACGCCGGATGGCAGGTACGCGCTCGCGCGCCAACCCGGCGAGAGCGAGGTGCGCCTCGTCGATCTGACCGATGGCAGCGTGCAGCGCCTGGACCTCGCGAGCGTGGTTGCGCAAACCGATGCCGAGGGCGGCGATGACGATGCCGGCGTTGTGGAGCCTTTGCCGGTCGAGGTGACCGACCTCGATCTCGCCGCGACCGGCGACGTCGCCGCGGCCGTGTTGCGCAATCAGTCCGCGCTGCTGGTGTTGCCGATCCCTGGCGCCTTCGATGATGCGTCGGACATCGACACCTTCGTGATCGAAGACGCCGTCGTCGGCTCTGCGGCGCTCACGCCGAACGGGCAGACGGCGCTGCTCTACACGACGACAGGCGCGACCGAACGCCTTACGGTCGTGGATCTCTCGGGCGAAGAAGAGCCGCGCACGCTCGCGTTGCGCAAGACCGTTCAAGCGGTCGCGATCGCGCCCGACTCGAAGACCGCGCTGATCGTGCACGCGCGGGTCGAGGGCGATCCGCTCGAGCCCGGCATCGATCCGGACACGCAGATCGATCGCTCGTTCGGGTACAGCGTGGTGCGGATCGACACCGGCGACGTGAAGCTTCAGATCACGCCTGCCGCTCCGGGCGCGTTCACGGTCGTCCCGGATGGCAGCGCGGTGTTCGTGCTGTTCCGCGATGACGCGACCGCGCTGCGCGAAGTGCAGAAGATCGAGACCAAGAGCTTTCTCGTAACCGAGACGCGGCTCAACAGCCCGCCGACCTCGATCGGCTCGGTCGGCTTGATCGAGCGCGTGTTCGTCAGCCAAGAGCATCCCGACGGGCGCATCACGTTCATCGATTGGACGACGGGCGACGTGCAGATGGTCACGGGCTTCGAGCTCAACAGCCGGATTCAGGACTAAGCCATGACCACTGCCCACCTGCGCCGCACGCCGGCTCTGATCTTTTGCGCGCTTACTTCCACGTTCGTTGGCTGCGGCGATCGGGAGATCCCACTCGAGAGCTCGGTCGAGTGGCTAGGCTCTGCGCTCGCGATCGACGACTCGCTCGTGATGATCGACCACGGCTCGGACCGCGCGTTCGTGCTCTCGCTCGATCCGCTCGCAAGCGAAGCGACGATCGTCAACCTACCGACCGATCCACAAAAGATGGTGCATCGCGAGCAGACGAGCGAAGAGCAAGTGAGCGAGGTGCTCGTGCTGTCGCGCGGACGGCGCATGTCGACGCAGGCCGATGCCGACCCGAGCGTGCTGAGCGCGATCGACGCGGACGGCGATATCCGCAAGTACACGCTCGGCAATCCGTTCGACGAGATCGCTCAATCGGAGGACGGTCGCTACGCAGTGATGTTCCGAACAGGCGCGGCGGATCGCTTGCTCGAGAACTTGAACGAGATCGCGATCGTCGATCTCGAGGCCGATCCGGGCGACGACGGAGCGGTGACGCGACGCTCGCTGCGCAGCTTCGGCGACTCGCCGGCTCAGGTCGTGTTCTCACCCGAGATGGAGATCTTGGGAGAGGAGCGACGGCTCGCGGTGATCATGTCGAGCCGCAACGTGACGCTGATCGATCTGAATCACCTCGATCGGCAAGAGACCACCGTCCAGCTCACCCAGCCGGGCGCGCCCGCAGTCACTCCTACGCAGGTCGTGTTCAGCGCGACCGAGCCCAAGCTCTACGTGCGCGGTCGCACCGCCGACGACTTGTTCGTGTTCGATCTCACCGCCCGTCCGGGTGGGAGCGAGAGCGAAGTCGAAGGCGAGGATCCGCACAATGACTTCCGACCGACGCTCAACCAACTGGGAGTTGGAACGGCGCCCTCGGACATGGCTCTTTATGGCGAAGGCAGCGCGTCGCGACTCTTGACGTTGACCGACGGCGGCGTGCGCGCCGTGGTCGTCGACACGCGCACCGGCCGGCCGACCACGGTGGCCCTGCCGACCACTGCCGAGAGCATCTTGTTGTTCGAGGCCGCATCACCGCACGACGATTCGATCGCGCAACGCGCGCTCGTCTATCGCAACGAGACTACGACGCTGACGTTCATCGATCTCGAGGACATCGAGGAGCGCGGGGAGCGCAACGTCGACACGCTCTCGCTCGACCAGACGATCATCCGCCTGCTCCCGATGGGTAACGAGCCGCGGGTGCTCGTGGTCCATGAGACCGGAGTGAGCATCGTGGACTTGGCGAGCCGAACCGTCGCGCCGATCACGGCGAGCGTGCAGCTCCAGGACGCGTTGTTCGATGGTGAGAGCAGACGGCTGTGGATAGGTCCCCGCGGTCAAAGCTGGGTCGGCATGCTCGACGTGGAGACCGGTGAGCCGGGCGAGCTGCTGTTGGATGCGCCGATCGAACAGCTCGTGCCGGTGTTCGATGCAGGGCTCTTGGCCGTCGTGCACCCGAGCCAAGCGGGGTACGTAAGCGTGATCGATGTCGACCATCCGGAGCGCGGAGAGACGCGCTCGGTGCGCGGCTTTGCGTTGAGCGGGATCTTGGATCGAGGTGAGCCATGAAGCGGTCGACCCTCACGCAGCTCGGCGCGTGTGCGCTGTGGCTCGCGGCGTCGCACGGGGCGGCGCAGGCAACCGACGCAGCAGCAACCACACCGGCTGTTGTCACACCTGCAGCAGCTCCTTCGGTAGAAAACACGGCACAGGCAAAGCCGACTACAACCGCGGCACCCGCGCCTGCCAGCGCGACCGAAGCGACCCCCGCTGGGGCGCCCGCGGCTGCGGTCGATTCGCAGGATCCGGAGCAAGCCGAGCGCCAACGCCAAGCCGATCGCGCGCGCTTGCGCTTGGTGCTGGCGCGCGCGCGCGCCGAGCGCGCTGCGACGACCGGTCAGCCCGCGCAACCGATCGCGGTTGAGCCCGCACCGCAGCCCGAGCGCGAATACGGAGATGCGGGCGCGGCGATCGCGGTCGCGGTCAGCCTCGAGACGCCGTGGAACCACGACATCGGGTTCGATCTCTTCTCGGACGACGACGTGTCCACTCGCTTCGGCTTGTGGGCGACGTACGACCTGCTGGCGATTCACGATGACGTGTTCGTCGCGGCCGGCGCGGGCGTGGACTTCGAAAGCCTCGACGAAAACGACTTGCTCTCTGGTCAGCTCAACACCGATCTCGACGCCGTGATCGGCTACGCGACCGCGGTCGTGCGCTACGTGCCAGTCGCGTGGCTTCAGCCGCACGTGCGGCTGTCCGGTGGCGCAGAGCGGGTGATCGTGAAGCTCGACTTCGCGGGTGAGCGCTTTCGCGACGAGGGCACGCTGCCGTTCGCGAGCCTCGGTGCAGGCATCACGTTGCGTTCACCGACGCGCATGTTCGAGAGCCGGCGCGGCACGTTCGCGGCGCTCTCCTTCGGGCTGATGATCGAAGGCGGCTACGCGCTCGTTTCGCCATTGCAGGTGACCCTCGATGGGGAGGGGCCGGCCGAACGCGACATCGCGCTCGAAGAATCGGAGCTGGGCGAGCTCGAGCGCTCCGGTCCGTTCATGCGCGTCTCGCTCGTCGCTCGCTTCTAACGGTCTTGCGCGCGCTCGATGCTAAGCTGCGGGCGTGTTGCCGCCCGTGAAGCTCGCGCTCTCGATTTGGTTGTGGAGCGCGCTCGCCGGCGTAGCGCTGGTGATCGCGCCCTCGCCCGTCTCGGCGCAGCTGCTGGTCGCTCCGCGCCGGCCGGGACAGACCAACGTCCGCTACGCGACCTTCGACTGGCGCTACGCGGACATCCTCACGCACGAGAAGCTCGAGCTCGACATCGAGTGGGATCACGGGCCGCGCTTTCACTTGAGCCCGTTCACGCCGCCCGCGATGGGTACCGCTTGGGCGTGGCCGACGCTGCGCGATGCGCCGATCGGACCCGTATCGACCACCGGCGCCGATCCGATCCAAGCGCCGTGTGATCGCACCAAGAAGCGCAAGCGCGGGCCGCTCAAGCCCGGTGAGGTGCGCGAGAAGTGCCGCGCCGAAGAGATCCTCGCAAGCGCAGGTGGCGTGCGGCTCTACTTCTACGAGAGCGAGCGCACGCTGGCCGAGCGCGCGGCCGCCAGCATCGACAGCTCGTATCGCTACCTCGCAGAGGCGTTCGGCTACGCGCCGCGCAAGACGTTCGCGTACTTCTTGTACGGCAACTACATCGACTTCCTGCAGACCGAGCTCTTCCCGATCCAAGAGGGCGTGCTCGGCGTCACGAGCACGACGAGCCTGGACGTGACGCTGCCGTACTTCGGCGATCAGCGCATGTTCGAAGACGTGAGCACGCATGAGCTCGCGCACGAGTTCACGATCCAAAAGCTGATGACGGTCGCGCGCGCCGAAGGCGAGCCCGATGCGCCGCTCAACGCCTTCCCGCTCTGGTTCATCGAAGGCCTCGCCGAGTTCTACGCCAAGCGTGGCCTCGATCCCGAAGCCGAGGTGTTGGTGCGCGACTTGATCGTGAACCCGGACGACGAGGGCTACGCGCTCGGCGCGTTTTGGGAAGATCGACTGTACAGCGGGCTGTGGACGTACAAGGTCGGGCAAGCGCGCTGCGCGTTTCTCGAAGAGACCTATGGCGTCGGCACGCTGCAGCGCATTCTGGAAGAGTCGCCGCGGCTCTTGCGCTCGGCCGACAAGGGCGGCGTCGGGAGCTTCCGCAAGCTCGTGGCGAAAGTCGCGGGCGAAGCGTCGTCGCGGATCGCGACGCGCTTCGAGCGTTGGGTGAAGCGGCGCGCGTTTCGCTCGTACCTCGAGACCTCGCAAGACCGCACCGACATGGGTGTGATCTTCGAGGTCGACGGCATCGTGCAGACTATGGGCGCGTCGCCGAGCGGACAGCTGCTGATGTACCGCTCGATCGATCCCGACACCGGAGCCGCGAGCTTGTACCTCGCCGATCGACATGCGCCCGAAGAGACGGTGCAGGTCGCGACCGACGGCAAGCCCGGCGTCGAGTCGTTGCATCCGGTCGCGGGCCGCAACTTCGATCTCAACGACGATCTCC
>JAYUYY010000043.1:0-3098 GCA_043752225.1 Sandaracinaceae bacterium
GCGTTTCTCCGATTAGACAAGCACGAGCTAGCGAGCTTCGACGAGCGGCGCCTTGGGGCGCGCGTAGACCACGAGCTCGCTGCCGTTGAGCGAGTAGGGCGTGCTGCTGTCGAGGCTCGCGTGCTCGCGCAAGCCCGGCACGCGCAGCAGATCCCCGAACGGATCGCTGCCGTGCGGCTCGAGATGGATGCGGCAGACGGTCGCTTGGCAGTGCACGATCACGACGTGATCTGCGATGTCGCTCGCGTAGAGCAGCTCGCGGATGCGGCGCTCTTGCTCCATCGCCCACGCGCCATCGCGCGGCTCGCGCGAGTAGTCGGTCTCGAGCTCGACGAAGTCCGGCGACATGATGCCTTCGCCGAGCTCGCCCGTGCCTTCTTTTGGATCGACCTCGGTGCGAACGATCGACTCGGGCTTGAGCGGCCCAGTCGCTGCACGGCTGGGCGCGCTCGCCTGTGCTCCGATCACCTGCACGTCACCCGAGCTCGAGGGGCGCGCGGCCTGCGCGCTCTTTCGCGGGGCGCTGGTCGAAACGCGCGCTTCTGCTTCGCGCTCCACGCTCTGCTGGGATCGCGTCGAGCTGCGTGTCGGCGCTTGTGTGGTCACCGACGGCTCGTCCGTAGATGGCGCTCGCTTCGCGCTGCTGGCGGTCTTGTCTCGATCGCGCCGCGGATCGAAGAGCAACATGCTCCACACGGCGCACACCGCGACGATCACGAGCCCGAACGCACGCTTCATCGCCGTCGATCATGCCAGAAGCGACCCGCGCACGCTGCCCCCGCAGGCGTGCGCAGGCATACGCATCTGGCCTGCGAGCAAAGCACGGGCATGCAATCATGCTGACTCGTGTCGATTCTCGATCGCGTGCTCCCGTTGCTCGGCGTCCTGCCGCCGTTCCTGCTGCTGTGGTGGGCGGAGACCTTCGAGCGCCGCGTGCAGGAGCCGCATCCGGACTGGCGCTATCGCGTGCTCGCGGCGGGCGGCTTCGTGACGGTGCCCGTGTTGATCGTGGAGCGCATGTTGTCGCGCGTGCTGGTGACCACCGCAGAGCCGCTCCACACGTTGTTCGACGCGTTCGTGATCGCGGGCGCGGTCGAGGAGACGGGCAAGGCTCTGTGCATTGCGCTGCTGACCCGCGGCATGCTCGCACCGCGCACACGCTACGGCGCGTTCCTCTACGCGTTGCATGCGTCGATGGGCTTTGCCGTGGTGGAGAACGTCGTCGCGCTGCTGCGCACGCCGGACTTGGAGACGCTTACCCAACGCTTTGTGCTGCGCGCGTATCTCGCGGTGCCGATGCACTTGGCGACCGGCGGCATTCTCGGATTTTTGTGGGCGCGCCGCAGGTTCGATCGCGGTCCGCTCGGCTTGCTCGCCGGCCTCGCGCTCGCCGTGTTCCTGCACGGAGGCTTCGACGCGCTCTTGTACGCGGTCGATCGGCTGCCCGATTCCGCTGATCTCGAGCGTTCGATCTGCGCGAGCATCGCGTTCGTCTTGCCGTCGATCGGCGTGCTCGTCTTGCTCTACTTCGCGCACCGCTTACGCGCGCTCGATCGCGCCGATGAGACGATGCGGCCGCGCGGTAGGCGGATCAGCGTGAAGAAGGTCTTGCCCAAGACCGACCCCGAGCCGGACCCGCCGCGCGACTCGCAAGCCCCCGCCGAGTAAGCGCTCTCCTTACGAAAGCCCGGGTTCGATCACGCGAGGCGAATGCCGATCACGCGAGGCGAATGCCGAGCACACGAGGCGAACGTCGATCACTGCAGGCAGCTGTTGGGACCGTGGATCAAGCTGCCGATGAAGTTGCCGTTGGTCAGCGCCAGCGCCGGGTAGTGCATCGCAAACCAGTAACACATTTCGGATGCGGTGCCGGCGCCGAACCTCGCGGGGCTCGAGTAGGTGCAAGTCGTGGTCAGCGAGTCGCCTGGCTCGAGCCAGAGGTCCTCGGGGTAGACGATCTGTGTGTTGAAATCGAAGAGCTCGTCGTGAACCATTTCTTTGCCGCCGCCGGCACGGTTCACCTCGACCGTCATGTGCCTGCCGGTCGTATGCATGTGCGGCGTGCCCGCGATGATGTGAATGCGCTCGTTGCTGGCGGGATCGCAGGTGCCGGCCGCGGTCGTTCCGTTGATGCCGTCGGTGCCGAGCCACGACAGCACCGCGATATTTTCCGGCTTGGTGGGCGTCACGCAAACCTCGACGCCGGTCGAGTCTTGTGCCGGTGCGCCGGTGCCGTTGTTGTAGTGCAGCTCGAACGTGTAGCTGACGTTGTCCGGCATCTCGGTGCCGACGTTCTTGCCGAAGTAGAGATCGCCACCGCCCGGTGCCCAGCCGTGCACCAGCTCGCCGTCGGGATGCGTGCCGCTCGAGGCGCTCACCGCGAGGTCGGTCTTCGGGCCCGCGTTCTTGAACAGCAACCAGTGGTGCACGACCTGTGCGTTGTCGAGCAGCAGTCGATACGAGCGCACGTAACGCATGCCCGTCCACTGCGGCATGAAGTCGAAGTTCTGGTAGTTGTCGGGCTGCGTCGACGCCGTGTACGGAGTCATGCGATTGCCCGCCGCGTGCGCGCGCAGCTCGTAACACTCGAGCAGCGGATCTTGGTAATCGATCGGGGTCACAGAGACCCCATCGTCGATCGCCACCGGTACGACGACGCCACCGGTTCCGCCGGTCGCGCCCATCCCGCCCGTGCCCGCCATCGGTACCGGAACGTCGATCGCGCAGTTCATCGCGCCCGCTTGCGCGCCGCCGGTGAGCCACGCGTTGAGCACGTCGAGATCAGGCTGAGGCAGCGCGGGCTGAAGCGTCGGCGGCATGCGCCGGCCGATGTCGGTCGCGTTGATGCGCTCAGGGATCACCTCGAACACCTTGCGCGCGGGATTGCTGCGCGCGGGCGCATGGAAGTCCGCGAGCGTGAGCAACGGCATCGTCGCGCCGAACTGCAGCGCGGTTTGGTGGCACGACGCGCAGTGGTTGCTGAGCACCGCTGCGACATCGCACGGCACACCGCCGGTCGGCGCCACGGCCGTGTCGGTGCCAGCCACCGCCATGCCGGCGACGCCGCCGAGTCCGCCCACGCCGGCCAGCGGCGGCGT
>JAYUYY010000044.1:0-7903 GCA_043752225.1 Sandaracinaceae bacterium
CCGCAGACCGTGGGTACGCAGCAATCGGTCGCGGGGTCGGCGCCGGTGCAGGTCGCGCCGGGCTCGCACTTGAAGTTGGGCTTGAGCAGGCAGTTGACGTCGCAGCCGTTCGCGTCGAGCGCGACGCAGCTGCTCATGTCGCAGGGCACGCCGCCGACGTCGCACTCCTCGGTGCCTTCGACCAAGCCATCGCCACACGCGATCGCGACGCACGGCAGACCCGCGAGCTCGCACTTGAAGCCGTCGTCGAGCTGGCAATCGTTGCTGCAGCCATCGACGAGGCTGCTCGGGGCGCACGTGCCGACGCCATCGCGACACGCGCTCAGCTCGGCCTCGCCTACGCACGCTTGCCCGTCTTGCGTGCCGCCGGTGCAGACCGCGCCCGCGTCATCGCATTGCTCGTCGGCTTCGACGATGCCGTCGCCGCAGCGCGTTTGCCTGCAGCCGAGCGCGCCCGAGCAATCAAAGCCCGGCTCGACGCGACACAAGAAGCTGCAGCCGTCGCCCGCGTTGCGATCGCCGTCGTCGCACTCTTCGCCGGTCGCGACGATGCCGTCACCGCAGCTGGCCGCGGTGCAGCTCGCGCCGTTACACAGATAGCCGGCCTCGATTTGGCACAACGCGCTGCAGCCGTCGTTAGCGAGCGTGTTCTGGTCGTCGCAGGTCTCGAACGCCGTCATCGGATCGCCATCGCCGACGATGCCGTCGCCGCACAGCTCACACGGCGCGCCTGCGGCAGGGCAAGACCACGAGGTCGTGCGCTGACAGTCGACGCAGCCGGCGGTCAGGTTGCCCGCGTTCGCGATCTGCCCTTCATCGCAGCCCTCGCCGGGCTGCAGCGCGCCATCGCCGCACAGCGCGCAGTCGAAGCCGCCGAAGTAGCAGTTGAAGTTTTCCTCTTCGGCTTGGCAGTCGGCCGCGCAGCCATCGCCGCCTTCAGCGTTGCCGTCGTCGCAAGCTTCGTTCTCCTCTTCGACGCCGTTGCCGCACAGCTCACACGCGGCGCCCGGCTCGGGGCATACCCAGCCCGCGTCGGTTTCGAGCTCGCACCTGCGATTGCAGCCGTCGCCCGAGAGCGTGTTGTGGTCATCACACGCTTCGAGCGGCGCATCGAGCACGCCGTCGCCGCACGCTACGCACGCGCCGCCGTCCGCAGGGCACAAGAAGCCGGGCTCGATCGCCGTGCAGTCGCTCGAGCAGCCGTCCGCGCTGAGCGGCAAGCCGCTGGTCGCATCGACGCCGTCGTCGCAGGTCTCGATCGCTTGCACCGCGCCATCGCCACAACGACCGCACGGAACGCCGGGCAAAGGACAGATCCACGGCAAGTCGCCGCCATCCTCGAGCCCGCACGCCGCGCTGCAGCCATCGTCGTCATCGCCATTGCCGTCGTCGCAGGCTTCGAGCGCGTCCGGATTTTCGGTGTCGTAGAAGTCGTCGCTCGCGTCGTCGGGCGTTGCGTTGTCGTTGAGCGCGATGAACTCGATGAAGCCGTTGCCGCAGACCGAGCACAGCACGCCGGGTTGCAAGCACACCGAGCCGCTCTCTTTTTGGCACGCCTCGTTGCAGCCGTCGTTCGGCTGGAAATTGTGGTCATCGCACTCTTCGTTCGCGTCGAGCACGCCGTCGCCGCACAGCGCGCAGGCGCCACCGTCTTCGGGGCACGACCAACCGCTCTCGATCGCCATGCAGCTCGCGACGCAGCCGTCGCTGCCCTCTACGTTGCCGTCGTCGCAGACCTCGTCGCCGGTGACTTCGCCGTCACCGCACTCGGAGCAGGCTTGCCCGACTGTGTCGCAGTGAAAGTTTTCGGCGATCGTGCGGCAGTCTTCCGAGCAGCCGACAGCGTCCGCGAAATCGCCTTCGTCGCAGCGCTCGTTCGGCTCGAGCACGCCGTTGCCACACTGCTCGCAGACGTCGCCGGGGGCAGGGCAGCTCCAGCCATCTTCGAGCTCGCAGCTCTCGCTGCAGCCGTCGTCGCTCTCATCGTTGCCGTCGTCGCAGGTCTCGATGCCGGCGAGCTGTCCGTCTCCGCAGGCGGTGCACGGTCCGCCGAGCGGCGGGCACGAGAAGCCGACCTCGAGACCGCAGTCCTCGCTGCAGCCATCGCCGCTCGCGTCGTTGCCGTCGTCGCATTCCTCTTCGCCTTGGGTCCGACGGTCGCCGCACTCGGCGCTCGGAGGGGGAGGCGTTCCGGAGTCGTGCCCGGCGTCCTCGTCATGCGGTAGCTGGCTGGGTGACCGGTCGCTCCCACACGCGAGGAGCAGCGCTACTGCATAGGCTGAGAGGAGGCTCGTGGCTCGACGTAATGGCATGAACACGCCCCATGTTGGCGCTCCCATATTGGGGCGCGCGCTATCCCGACACCGAGGACTTAATTACCACCTTGGTTGAAGATTTCTTGCACCGCCGATATTTTGGTGATCACGGCTGCGCTTCTGCCGACTCAGCCGCCTAGGTGCGCACGCGCGCAAGCGGAGCGGCCGCCGCTAGGATTGCAGCCCAATTGCCGGCTCCCTCGCGCGCTCCGTGTCTTGACTCAGGTAGGTGCCGCTGCTAGACAGCGCCCGCCTGCGAGGCCGCTTTTGGCGTCCGCAGCGTGGGCATGGCTCCGCGGTTGCGTAGCGCTTCTTTAATAGAGCGCTGGCGAGCACCGGGACCGTGACCCTACGACCCGAACGGCGTTCCCGTTTCGGTCCGGCCAAGGAACCTCATGCAGTCGCAAGTCCGCCATTCAATCGCGCGAGGACCCGCGCGATCGGGAAATAACTGAAATGGGCGTGCTCCTTTCAAGCGGTTCCCCGATCGATGTCGACGCCAGCGTCGGCATCCAGATGCTGATCCTCGCGATCGCGTTCTTCATCCTGCGCGGCTTGGTGTTCAAGCCGGTGATGGGCGTGTTCGACGCCCGCGAGGCCGCGATCGACGGCTCGCGCAAGCAAGCCGCGGACATGGATAAGGACGCGGACGCGATCAAGGAACGCTTCGAGTCCGAGCTGCGCCGGGTGCGCCAACAGGGCAACGAAGAGCGCGAGAAGGTCCGCGCTCAGGGCCAAAAGCTGGCGCGCGAGCTGACCGAGGCCGCGCGGCGCGAGAATGCGACCACGCTCGCGAGCGCCAAGACGCGCCTGGACCTCGAAGGATCGCACGCCCGCGACAAGGCCAAGAGCGAGGTCCCCGCGCTCGCCAAGCAGATCGCCGAGCGCCTGCTCGGCCGGAGCATGAGCTGATGACCAGCGCGATCCTCCGCTCCGCTTTCTTTGCGCTCGCGCTCGCGGCGGCTGCTCCGGCAGCGCTCGCGTTGGCCGACGAGCCCGAGCAGCACGCTGAAGAGGAAGCCGAAGGGCACGAAGAAGGGGGCGAAGAAAGGCACCACAGCGGCCCGCTCAGCCTCAAGAGCATCGTCACCGACACGCACTTCATGGCGGCGGTGCTCAACTTCGCGCTGCTCCTGCTCGTGCTGCGCAAGCTCGGTGGCCAGAACATCAAGGCCTTCCTGACGACGCGCCGGTCCACGATGGAGGCGAGCATCAATGAAGCCGCCGAGATCAAGGCCAAGGCGGAGGCCAAGCATCAAGAGCTCACGGCGCGGCTCGCGACGCTCGACGCCGAGCTGGCAAAGCTCAAGACCGATTTGTCGCGTGCCGCCGAAGAAGACACGCAGCGCATCAAGGCCGAGGCCGAAGAGGCCGCGCGCCGCATGCGCCTCGAGACCGAGTCGCTGATCGAGCAGCACGCCCAAGCGCTGTCGACGAGCGTGCGCCGCGAAGTGGTCGAAGCCGCCGTGCTCGCCGCGCAGCAGGTGATCGGTTCGAGCGTGAACCCTTCCGATCAAGAGAAGCTCGCCGAGGGCTTTAGGCAGCGGATCGAAGCGCTGGCTTCGCACAGCGGGCATGCGGGTCACGCGGGTGGTCCGACGGGTGGTCAGACGCCGCCCCCCGCCCGCCCCGCACGCGCGCAGCTCGGAGGTGCGTCATGACCGTCAGCGTCTTCGGCAAGCGCTACGCGAGCGCGCTGCTGCACCTCGCGGCGGACGGCTCGGCGATCGAGCAGATCGGCCGCGACTTGCGCGACTTCGCGAACGCGTGGGCGAGCAGCAAAGAGCTGCGCGTCGCGTTCGAGAACCCGCAGGTCAGCCAAGCTTCACGCAAGCAGATCATCGCTGAGCTCGCGGCGCAGTCGGGCATGCACGAGAAGGTGCGCGACACGCTCTCGCTGCTCTCCGATCGTCAGCGCATTCGTCACGTAGCCGAGATCGCCGACGCATACGAAGCGTTGGCCGAGGCGCGCTCCGGCCGCTTGCGCGCCGAGATCACGACGGCTGCGCAGCTGCCCGAGGCGTACTTCGCCGAGCTCGAGCGCACGCTGCGCGGCATCACCGGCGGTCGCGACGTCACGCTCGTGCGCAAGATCGATCCGTCGCTGGTCGGCGGCGTGATCGCGCGCGTCGGCGATCAAGTGTTCGACGGTAGCCTCAAGAACCGTCTGTCCGAGCTCAAGACCGAGCTGCTTAGGTAATAAGTTTTCTCTGCGTTTCCCTGCGCAACACATTTCACTGGGTCTTATATGAGGCCCTTGTTCACGAGGTAGCTCATGCAGCTTCGCGCCGAAGAGATCTCCCGCATCATCCAGAAGCAGATCGCCTCCTACGACAAGACCGTCGAGGTGATGGAGACCGGTACCGTGCTGACCGTCGGTGACGGTATCGCGCGCGTGTACGGGCTCGACAGCGTCATGGCAGGTGAGCTCGTCGAGTTCCCCGGAAGCCTGATGGGCATGGTGCTGAACCTCGACGCAGACAGCGTCGGCGTCGCGCTGATGGGTCCCGATCGCGAGATCCGCGAAGGCGACACCGTCAAGCGCACCGGCCGCATCTTCGACGTGCCGGTGGGCGAAGCGCTCGTCGGTCGTGTCGTGAACGCGCTCGGTGAGCCGGTCGACGGCAAGGGCGCGATCGCTGCCAAGCAGCGCAAGCAGGTCGAGATCAAGGCGCCCGGTATCTTGCAGCGCCAACCGGTCACCGAACCGATGCAGACCGGCATCAAGGCGATCGACGCGATGATCCCGGTCGGCCGCGGCCAGCGCGAGCTGATCATCGGTGACCGTCAGACCGGCAAGACCACGGTCGCGATCGACACGATCATCAATCAAAAGGGCAAAGACGTAATCTGCGTCTACGTCGCGGTCGGCCAGAAGCAGAGCACTGTGGCTGCAGTCGTCGAGAAGCTCCGCAAGTTTGGCGCGATGGACTACACGATCGTGGTCATCGCGGGCGCGTCCGAGATGGCGCCCTTGCAATTCATCGCTCCGTACTCGGGCTGCACGATGGCCGAGTACTTCCGCGACGCCGGTCGCCACGCGCTGATCATCTATGACGATCTAAGCAAGCAGGCGACTGCGTATCGCCAGCTCTCGCTCTTGCTTCGCCGTCCTCCGGGACGCGAGGCGTATCCCGGCGACGTCTTCTATCTGCACAGCCGCTTGCTCGAGCGCGCTGCGAAGATGGCCGAGGAGTGGGTCGTCGTGGCGACCGGTACGGACGGCAAGCGCCCGATGAACCCGGTGCTCGGTCAGGGCTACTTCATGGGCAAGGAAGCCGAGCACGAGGCGAAGGCCGCGGCGAAGGAAAAGCCCGGCACGGAAGCCAAGAAGGTGCCCGACTCGGGCGGTTCGCTCACCGCGCTGCCGATCATCGAGACGCAGGCTGGCGACGTGTCGGCGTACATCCCGACCAACGTGATTTCGATTACGGATGGTCAGATCTTCTTGCAGGCGGACTTGTTCCGCTCCGGTCAGCGCCCCGCGATCGATGTCGGCATCTCGGTGTCGCGCGTCGGTGGTAACGCGCAGATCAAGGCGATGAAGCAGGTCGCCGGTACGATGAAGCTCGACCTCGCGCAGTTCCGCGAGATGGCGGCGTTTGCGCAGTTCGCGAGCGACCTCGACCCCGCGACGCAGCGCCAGCTCGCGCGCGGTCAGCGCCTCACCGAGATGCTCAAGCAAGGCCAAGGCGTCCCGATGGACGTGGTCGACCAGGTCGTCGTGATCTACGCGGCGAACAAAGGTTACGCGGACAAGTACGAGCTGCCGGTGCTGCAGCGCTACGAGCGAGAGCTGCTCGAGTACGTGCGCGCCTCGCACAAGGACGTGCTCGCCGACATCGGCAAAAAGCAGAAGCTCGATGACGACACCGAGCCGCGCCTGGTGAAGGCGCTCAAGGCGTTCGCCGAAGTCTTCGATACGAGCAAGAAGTAAGCGATGCCCGGCGGCAATCTAAAAGTCATCCGCAAGCGGATCGCGAGCGTCAAGAACACGCAGAAGATCACGCGTGCGATGAAGCTCGTGGCGGCTGCGCGCTTGCGCAGAGCGCAAGAGAACATCACGCGCATGCGGCCGTACGCGCAGCAGACGCTCAAGCTGCTCTCGTCGCTGGCCGCGCGCGTCAATCCCGAAGACGAGCTGCACCCGCTGCTCGCGCGCCGCGAAGAGAAGAACATCCTGATCGTGGTGCTGACGAGCGACCGCGGCCTCGCCGGCTCGTTCAACGCCAGCGTTAGCAAGGCGGCGCACCGCTTCTATCTCGAGCAGACCGGTAAGGGCGCGAACGTGACTGTTGGTGCGCTCGGCCGTAAAGGTCGCGACTACCTGCGCCGGCGCAACGTGCCGATCGCGCAGAGCTTCAGCAACATCTACGAAGAGCTGAAGTACGAGAAGGCCAGCGACATCGGCGACGTGATCGTGAGCCAGTACGCAGGTCAGCAGCTCGACGCGGCGTACCTGATCTACAACGAGTTCAAGAGCGCGATCACGCAGAAGGTCGTGGTCGAGAAGCTCTTGCCGATCGAGCCGATGAAGGTCGAGCTCGAAGAGAATCCGGTCGACTACATCTACGAGCCGAGCCAGGCGGCGATCCTGAGCACGCTCTTGCCGCTGTACGTGAACGTCGAGGTCTATCGCGCGTTGCTCGAGTCCGTCGCTTCCGAGCACGGCGCGCGCATGACCGCGATGGAGAACGCGACCAAGAACGCCAAGGACATGATCCAGCGGCTCACGCTGCAAGCGAACCGCGCGCGCCAAGCGGCGATCACGACCGAGCTGATGGAGATCATCGGCGGTGCAGAGGCCTTGAAGGGCTGAGCAGACACAGCGCTACGGCCTTCGCAACGAACCGGGCGCAGCAGTCTTTCCCAAAGTTTACAAAGTTTTCACTTCGACTCAGAGCACACGAGGAACGTCATGGCAGAGCTTCAAACCGGCAAAGTTTCCCAGGTCATCGGCCCCGTCGTCGACGTGGATTTCCCGCCCGGCCAGCTGCCGCCGTTGCTCACGGCGCTCAAGCTGACGAACCCCGCGATCAGCAACGAGAACGAGAACCTCACGCTCGAGGTGTCGCAGCACTTGGGCGAAGGCTCCGTGCGCGCGATCGCGATGGACTCCACCGAAGGCCTCGTGCGCGGCATGATCGTGCGCAACACGGGCAGCCCGATCGCGATGCCGGTCGGCAAGGAATGCCTCGGCCGCATTCTCAACGTCACCGGCACACCGGTCGACGGCAAGGGCCCGGTCAAAGCGGCGCGTTCGATGCCGATCCACCGCGACCCGCCGAAGTTCGTCGACCAGAGCGTCAACGTCGAAGTCTTCGAGACCGGCATCAAGGTCATCGACTTGCTCGCGCCGTATCGTAAGGGCGGCAAAATCGGCCTCTTCGGCGGTGCCGGCGTCGGCAAGACCGTGCTGATCCAAGAGCTGATCAACAACGTCGCAAAGGCGCACGGCGGCGTGTCGTGCTTCGCAGGCGTCGGCGAGCGCACGCGCGAGGGCAACGACCTCTATCACGAGATGAGCGAATCCAAGCTCGACACTGGCGAGTCGGTCATCTCGAAGACCGCGCTGGTGTTCGGCCAGA
>JAYUYY010000045.1:0-7892 GCA_043752225.1 Sandaracinaceae bacterium
CAGAGCGCGTGCGGGCGGCGATCGAAGGTTGTCACTTCGAGTTCGAAGGCACGCGGATCCCGCTCACGGTCAGCGTAGGCGTCGCCGCAACGCCGCATGTCGACATTCGGGCCCCCGAGGATCTGGTCGCACGCGCCGACAAGGCTCTCTACGAAGCCAAACGCAGCGGCCGCAATCGGGTCGTTACGTCGAGTTAGCTCGCGGCTTACCCGCGCGTACCTGCGCGGACAGCGCGGTGAGTGCTCCGCGTTTGCTACGATCGCGCGGTGTTGAAAGCGCGTGACGTGATCGCGGGTCGGTACCGGCTCGATGCGCCCATCGGCGAAGGTGCGATGGGCTCGGTATGGCGGGCCGAAGACCAAACGCTCAAGCGTCACGTCGCGATCAAATTCTTGTTCGTGCGCGGCGCGCGCGATCCGCAAGCGATGGTCGATCAGTTCTTGCGCGAAGCGCGGATCGCCGCGTCGGTGCAGCACCGCAACGTGATCCAGACCGTCGATTTCGGCACGGTCGACGACTTCCAGCCGTTCATGGTGATGGAGCTCTTGAACGGCGAGAGCCTCGGCGATCGCATGGCGCGGCAGCCGCCGCTCTCGCACGAGCAGCTCATCCACATCGTCAGCCTCACGCTGCGCGGGCTCTCGGCCGTGCACGACGCGGGCATCGTGCACCGCGATCTGAAGCCGCAGAACGTGTTCTTGCAGCGCGACGCGGATGCCGTGTACCCGAAGATCCTCGACTTCGGGATCTCGCGCAGCTTGAACGGTGGCGAGGATCGGCCGAGCGCGATCGCGACGCAGGAAGGGATGATCGTCGGCACGCCCGATTACATGTCGCCCGAGCAGGCGCGCGGCGAACGACACATCGATCGGCGCTCCGACATCTACAGCATGGGCGTGATGTTGTTCGAAGGTCTGACCGGCCGGCTGCCGTTCCTCGCGGAGACGGTGGGCGATCTGATCGTGCAGATCATGACGACCGACGCGCCGCACGCGATCGAGATCGCGCCGAGCGTGCCGCGATCGCTTTCGGATCTCGTCGCGCAGGCGATGTCGCGCAATCGCGAGCATCGGTTTGCGGACGCGCGCGCGCTGCGGCGTGCGTTGCTCGCGGCGGCCGAGACCGCGTGGTCGCACGGCGGACGGATCGCTGCGTCCGGGCCCCCAGGCCCGGTGAACCTAGGGCAGGGCGCGGGCCTCATGTCGCTGCCGCCGCCCCAGCCGACCGCTGCTAAGGCGGGTGGTGCGGCGGCTCGCGTTCCGGCGTACGCGGCTGCGCCGGCCGATGCGTCGCCTCGCGATGATTCACGGGGCGGGACCTGGGGTGACTTCGAGGGGCTCGAATCGCCGCGCATCCGCGACGACAATCCGCCACCACCCAACGCGGTGCCTTCGATCGCGCCGCCCAAGCAACAGCGCTTGGTCGCGCGCCCGAACGATCCGGTGCTCGATCTGCCGGCCGAAACCGAGACGTCGGTGCCGCTGTTTCTCGCTGCGCCCCCGAACGGCTCGCTCGCGATCCCAGCCGGGGCGCTTCCGGTCGCGAGCGCTCCCGCGGCGGCGCGCGGGCGCCCGAGCGCTGCGCGTAAGCCCGCGCAGCCCGAGCGCGTCGCGAGCGGTGCAGCCCAACCGCCGCGAGCGAAAGCCAAGGCGCCGCGTCCCGAAGCGGTTGCGCGCAACGACTCGGCCGACATGCTCGATCCGCTCTACGCGGGCCGCGACATGGTCACGCCCGAGCTCGACTACGAGCGGATGAAGGGGCCGGCGCCGACCGGCCGCAAGTCACGCGAACGGCCGTCTGCAGCAGGGCGCTCGGAGCATTTGTCGCCGAGTCGAAAAACCAGCGTGGTCTGGTTGCGGCCCGCGCTGGGTGCCTGGCTATTGCCGATCGCGGCGGCGATCGCCGTCGCTTATTTGTTCTACGAGCCCGAGATGCCGTCTGCGCCGAGCGCTGCGCAGATCTCGCAGACGCTGGCCGGACCGATCGCCGAAGGCGCCTTCGATGGCGCGGGCGGCCCGGTGCGCGCGCGATCACGGCGCGAGCGGCCCGGCGATGCGCCGCCGCACCTGCGCGACGTGGTGTTTTAGGCAGGGTTTGGGGCTATAGAGCGGCGCATGTCCAGCTCTGCAGAATCTGAGCTCCAGCCTTCCGACGCCTTTGCACCGCGCCACATCGGCCCGCGTGAGCCCGAGATCGCGAGCATGCTCGCAACGCTCGGCATCGCGTCGCTCGAAGCGCTCGCGACGCGCGCGGTGCCCGCGTCGATCTTCGATACGCGTGCGCTCGCGCTGCCGGCCGCACTGACCGAGAGCCAAGCGCTGGCGAAGCTGCGCGCGATCGCGGAGCAGAATGCGCCGTACCGATCGTTTCTGGGCATGGGCTACAGCGGCTGCATCACGCCGCCGGTGATCGGCCGCAACATCCTCGAGAACCCCGGTTGGTACACGCAGTACACGCCGTACCAAGCCGAGATCTCGCAAGGCCGGCTCGAAGCGCTGCTCAACTTTCAAACGCTGATCGCGGAGCTGACGGGGCTGCCGCTCGCGAACGCGTCGTTGCTCGATGAAGGCACCGCCGCGGCCGAGGCGATGTACATGTGCCGCAGCATCGATCGCTCGAAGCGCGACGCGTTCTTCGTTGAGCGCGGCTGTCATCCACAGACGATCGCCGTGGTGCGTACGCGCGCCGAGCCGCTCGGCGTGCAGGTGATCGAGGGCGACCTCGCAGAGCTCGATCCCGAAAAGCAGCAGCTGTTCGGCGCGCTCGTGCAGTACCCGGCGACCGATGGCGTGGTGCGCGACTACCGCGCGATCGCCGAGCGCCTGCACGCGAGCAATGCGCTCTTGGTGATGGCGGCCGATCCGCTCGCGCTCACGCTGCTCGCTTCACCCGGAGAGCAGGGCGCCGACATCGCGGTCGGCTCGACGCAGCGCTTCGGTGTGCCGATGGGCTACGGCGGTCCGCACGCGGCGTTCATGGCAGTGCGCGAAGCGCTCAAGCGCTTGCTCCCGGGGCGCGTGGTGGGAGTGTCGCGTGACGCGCACGGGCACCTCGCGTATCGGCTCGCGATTCAGACGCGCGAGCAACACATCCGCCGCGACAAGGCGACGAGCAACATCTGCACCGCGCAGGTGCTGCTCGCGATCATGGCCTCGATGTACGGCGTCTATCACGGACCGGACGGGCTGCGTCGGATCGCGCGCCGCGTGGGCGGTCTCACCGCGCTCTTGCGCAAAGGCCTCTCGCAGCTCGGCTTCGATACCGGCGAGGAGCTTGCGTTCGACACGCTGCGCGTGCGCACGAACGCAGGCGACGCCGACCGCGTCGAGAAGGCGGCGCTGGCGCGCAAGATGAACTTGCGGCGCTACCCGGATCACAACCTCGGCGTGGCGCTCGACGAGACCACGACTACGCAGGACGTCGCCGACTTGCTCGAGGTGTTCAGCCGCGACGGCCACGCGCCGTTCGCTGCGAGCAAGACGCTCGCAGCGCTCGAGCTGCCGGCCGCGCTCACGCGCAGCGCGCCGCTGCTCGAGCACGCGGTATTTCACGCCTATCACGCAGAGCACGAGCTGCTGCGCTACATCCATCGCCTGCAGGGTAAGGATCTCTCGCTCACGACTTCGATGATCCCGCTCGGCTCGTGCACGATGAAGCTCAACGCGACCAGCGAGATGCTGCCGGTCACGTGGCCCGAGATCGGCAACATCCATCCGTTCGCGCCGGCCGAACAGGCGCGCGGCTATGCGCTCATGCATGCGGACCTCGAGCGCTGGCTGGCCGAGATCACTGGCTTCTCCGGCGTGTCGCTGCAGCCGAACGCGGGCTCGCAGGGCGAATACACGGGCTTGCTCGTGATCCGCGCGTACCACCGCAGCCGCGGCGACACCGAGCGCAACGTGTGCTTGATCCCGAAGTCGGCGCACGGCACCAATCCGGCGACCGCGACGATCGCAGGGATGGAGGTCGTGGTCGTCGAGTGCGACGAGCGCGGCAACGTCGATCTAGCCGATTTGCGTCAGAAGGCCGAGCGGCTCTCGAACAAGCTCTCGGCGTTGATGATCACGTATCCGTCGACGCACGGCGTGTTCGAAGACGACATCAAAGAGATCTGCGCGACCGTGCATCGCTGCGGCGGGCAGGTCTACATGGACGGCGCGAACATGAACGCGCAGGTGGGGTTGTGCCGGCCGGGCGACATCGGCGCGGACGTCTGCCACCTCAACTTGCACAAGACGTTCTGCATCCCGCACGGCGGTGGTGGTCCGGGCATGGGTCCGATCGCGGTGGCCAAGCACCTCGCGCCGTTCTTGCCGGGGCACCCGGTGACGGGTGGCGGCGGTGCGCGCGCGATCGGTCCTGTGTCGGCGGCGGCGTTCGGCAGCCCGTCGATCCTGGTGATCCCGTGGATGTACATCGCGATGATGGGGCCCGACGGGCTCAAGCGCGCGACGCAGGTCGCGATCTTGAACGCCAACTACATGGCCGCGCGGCTGCGCGAGCACTACCGGATCCTCTACGTCGGGAGCTCGGGATTGGTCGCGCACGAGCTGATCCTCGATTGCCGGCCGTTCAAGCAGACCGCGGGCATCGAGGTCGAGGACATCGCGAAGCGCTTGATGGACTACGGCTTCCACGCGCCGACGATGAGCTTCCCGGTCGCGGGCACGCTGATGATCGAGCCGACCGAGAGCGAGGCGAAGCCGGAGCTCGATCGGCTGTGCGATGCGCTCATCGCCATCCGCGGTGAGATCAGGCGCGTCGAGACCGGAGAGCTCGACCGCGAGGACAATCCGCTCAAGCACGCGCCGCATCCGGCGCACCTGGTGTGTGCGGATGATTGGAAGCACGGGTACTCGCGCGCGCTCGCGGCGTATCCCGCGCCGTGGCTACGCGCGCACAAGTTCTGGCCGCCGGTCTCGCGCATCGACAACGCCTACGGCGATCGCAACTTGGTCTGCGTGTGCCCGCCGCTCGACAGCTACGAAGAAGGTCAATCGAACCCAGCCGAGTAGATGCGGGCGAAACGGCGCGGATCTTTTGCGCCGCGGTTGCGGAGGTCGATCTCGGCTCTTTGAGTGAGCGCGTTGCCGGCCTCGCCGCCGAGGATGTCGCCCTTGCGCAGCATCGCGCAGGCGCGGATCAAGCGGCTGTCGCCGCCCATGTCGGCGTCGGAAAGAATGGTGTCGAGCCAGCGCAAGGCTTCGGTGCGATCACCGCGGCGATGTGCGCACGCGGCGCGCGCGATCCGCACGTGGTCGACGTAGCACTCGAGCCCGAGGCCCTCGAGCGCACCGAGCGGCCGTTCGACGCCGGCGAGCAGCTCGCCCGGGTCCGCGGCTTGCTGGCTCTTCGCGAGCAGGATGCGAATGCGTGACAAGAGCGACTCGCCGCGCCACACGCGAATGCCGAAGAGCGGCGAGCCGCGCAGCGCCTCCTGCTGCACGAGCGCTTCGTCCTGCAGCTTCGCGTCATCGGTGTAAAGCGCGACGGCCGAGGTCGCGAGCAGCGTGAGCACGCCGGTGAGGTCGCGCGGATCGCTGACGATCTCGGGCCGAACGTTGAGCGCCTTGCGTGCGCGCTCTACGTCGTCTTCGAGCAGCGTGCGCGGCACGGTGGTGAGCCGCAGGCGCGTCGAGGTGATCAGATCTTCGGTCTCGTCCGCGTCGCGGATCCACGCGTCGCACACCGTGAGGTCTTCGAGCTGGCCGAGGCTCACGAGCACGCGCGCGTACAGCATTTGGCAGGCGCGCAGCTCGGGCGTGACGTGCGTGCAGCGGTCGCGGAAGACCTGGATGGCTTGCGCGAACTCGAGCGCTGCGGGCTTGAGCAAGCCGTCGTTCAGGTACGCGAACGCGCGCGCGAACGAGATCCAGGCTGCGCAGCGCGGATCGTCGAAGTCGCGCGCGATCGTCTCGGCGACCTGCAAGGTCTTAGGTTTCTTGCCGAGAAGGCCACTGAGCGCGACGTCGATCGAGATGAAGTACGCGCACAAGCCGACGACCACGCGCGAGCGCTCACCGGTGTCGAGCACGTCGAGCAGGTGCTGCAGCGTGAACGGCTGCGAGATCACGGGATTGGTGGCGAAGGTCGCCTGCACGACGCTCCACAGCGAGTCCACGCGCTCGAGCGTCTTGGCCGAGATCTCGGCGCGCCGCTTGGGCTTCCACTCGAGGCCGCGCTCCTGGAGCTTGGGCAAGAGCTTGGCCGTCGCTTCGAGCGCCGATTTCGTATCGCTCGGAAACGCGACCCCGAGCTCCTCGAGCGTAGGTCCGATGATCTCCGCGCCGCGATTCCAGCGGCCGCTCAGCAGCATCTGCACGCCTGCCTTACGCCGCAGCTCGAGTGCGGCTTCACCAGAAGCGCCTTCGGCAGCCTCGAGATACACCTCGGTCGCGCGCGTGCTGCGTCCGGAGCTGACGAGCGCATCGGCCCATTGCAGCAGCAGCTCGTGACGCCACGCGCCGTCTTCATGGTGGTGTACTGCGATCTCGTAGAGACCCGCCGCCTTGTCGAACGCGAGCGCTTCCATCGCTTGGGTCGCAGCGCGGATCGCGTAAATGCCGGCGCGGCTGAAGTCCTGCGCGCCGAGCAGGTGATCGGTGAGCGCTTCGAGATCGGGCGTGCGGCTGGCTTCGATCGCGGTCGCGAGGCGCCGATGCCAGTTGCGGATCAAACCGTCGGCCATGCGACCGAGCACGGCGTCGCGGATGCTGTCGTCGTAGATCGCGATCGCGCGATCTTCGCCAGTGCCGATGCCGCGCACCAGGCGCGCGCGTCGCAAGTCGCCGAGCGCGGTCGCGAGATCGACCTCGGCGGCGATCAGATGCGCGACCACCTCATCGCGCACCGGACGGCCTGCGACCGCAACCAGCTCGAGCACGGAGGTCGCGCTCGAGGAGAGCGCGTCGAGCCGGCCGCTGAGCGCGCTGTCGAGGCTGATCTCGAGCACGCGCCGATCGCCTGGCAGGAGGCTCGCGCGCTGCGTGTAGACATGGTCGACGAGCTGCGTGAGCAAGTACGGGCTGCCGCGCGATTCACGCGCCACCGCTTCGATCTGCTCTTCGTCGCCGGAAGGCAATAGCCGGCGCGCGAGCTCCAAACGCTCGTGCTCGGAGAGCGGCTCGAGCGCCACCTCGCGCAGGTCGAGCGCAGTGCGTTCGCGCAGCAAGCCGAACAACGTAGACAAGCAGGCGCTGCGCTCGCGGTCCGCGCTGCGATACGTGCACACGAGCAATATGGGCGGAGGCTCGGTGCCGCCGATCAGATCTGCGATCAGCCGCGCGCTGTCGACGTCGCCCCACTGCAAGTCATCGATGAACAAGACCAACAGCTCGCGCATGGCGATCCGCGAGAGCAGCTCCTTGAGCGCGTGCGCCGCGAGCCTGCGCACGATCCGCGGCTCGCGCGGGCCACGCTCGCGACGCCGCGCGGATTGCACCGCCTCGACGCGGCGCAACACCGGAAAGAGCTGCGAGAGCTCATGCACGTCTTTGGGCATCACTTCGGCCGCTTCCGCCGGCGAGATACCGCCGAGATAGCGGCTCAGCGAATCCACGACGCTGTCGAGCGCCTTGAACGGCACCATCTCGTGCTCGTAGCAGCGCCCAGAGAGCACGACGACCGGAGCGGTGCGCTGCAAGCCGTCCAAGAAGCGCTCGACCAGCGTGCTCTTGCCCATGCCGGTCGAGGCGTGCACGAACACGATGCTCGGCGCGCCTTCCGCGGTGACGTTGAGCGCGCGTTGGAGCTCGGTGATCTGCGCCTCGCGTCCGTAGAGCGCGGGGTCGACCGAGTGTGCGCCGCCGCTCGGGCGCGACATGCGGCGCGTTCCGCCGAGCGCTTCGAGGATCTCGTTGCCGTCTGGTCGCTCGTCGGGCTCGCGCGCGAGC
>JAYUYY010000046.1:0-3089 GCA_043752225.1 Sandaracinaceae bacterium
GTCGATCAGCACCTGTGCGACCAGCGTGGAATGCGTAGAGACTTCAGTGAGCCGATGGTGCAAGCCGTCGAGCAGCGGTTTGATCGCAGCAAGCTCAAGCGGTCCGCGCTGGGCTTCTGCCCACAGCGCAAAGGCTTTCGCCTCGGTGAGGAGCCCCAGGTCCACGGAGGCCATGCGCACGGCGAGCAATGCCTCTTCCTCGACGATCGGTAGCGGATCGCGACGCAGATAGCGGAGCCGCGCGCGGACCACGTGGCCGAGCGCCTGCAGGATCGGAATCTTGATTCTGTCTGCAAGCTCGATCGTGGCGAATGCTTCCTCGAGCGCACGCTCGGGCTCACCGACGACCCAGCGCACGCACGCCAGATGGCCCAGCGCGAGCGCCCGGCCTGGGAGGTTGTCGTGAAACACGGAGGTCTCGTGCTCGGCGGGGACAAGGCTCTCGAACAGGCGCAGCGCGGTGCCGCAGTCGGCGCTGAAGAATGCGATGTAGGCCCGCGCGAAGATCCCAGCATGAAGCAGCACAGGATCGAGATCGTGCGCCTGCTCGATCCGTTCGAGCTCGGATGTGAGCTCCGAGCAGTCGTACTGCGCGGTGATCATGTTGTAGTTGCACAGCTGCGTGATCGCCGAGTAGACGCTCGACGCGTCGTCGCGCGCGCGTGCGATCTCGATCGCGCGTGTGTAAACGGCGAGCGGCTCACGGCCGGCGAAGGCCGCGCTGAACGAATTCGAGCTGACCTGCCGGCACATCGTCCCGAGGACCTGAAGCTCGAGTAGGTCGCGCTCACGACTTGCGGTTAGGCGCGGCAGCAGGTCGAGCGCGCGTGCGCATAGTGTGACGGCATCGGAGGTCGCGTAGCGCAAGCCTGCTTGACGTGCTGCGGCCGCGTAGGCGGGGACTGCGCGCGCCGGATCGCCTGCAGCATCGAAGTGCTTCGCGAGCAGGTGTGAGATCTCGCCGGCGCGCGGGTCGCGCTCGAGCGCTTCAGCGACGAGCCGATGCCAGCGCTTACGCCGCACCGGACTGCTGCGCTCGACGCAGACCTCCTGGACCAGCGCATGGTTGACGCCATAGCGATCCTCGGGCTCCGCGTGCACGAACAGCGACCGGCGCACGAGCGAGTCGCAGGTGTCGTCGACCTGCTCGACCGGGAGCTCGAGCGCGGCGGCGACGAGGCCGGTCGAGAACTCGGCGCCTACGATGCTCGCTGCCTCGAGCACGCGCTGCTCCGACGCCGACAAGCGATCGAGCTGCATGTCGATCAGCTGCTTGACGCTGGCGGGCCGGTGCGCTTGGACCTCGTCGATCGCGACCGTGAGGGTCCAGCGGCCGTCGTGCTCGGCGAGCATCCCGCGACCGGCGAGCTCGTCGAGCAACGACACCATGAACAGCGGTGTTCCGCCGGTGTTCTTCGCGACCAGCTCCGTCAACGGCTGCGGAAACGCGTGGCCGGCAAAGCGCCGATCGATGAAGCTCTGAACCGCCGCGACGCCGATCTTCGGGACCTGGATCGCGAGCGCTCCGAACCGTGCGACGAGCGAGCGCATCACGCGGTTGAGCGGGTGGTCGGGGCTCTGGATCTCCGCGTGCCGTGATGTGCCGATCACCAGCAGCTTTGCGCGCTCCTGACGCTGTCCCAGCAGAGACAACAGATCGATCGTCGCGACATCGGACCATTGCAGGTCTTCGAGCACGAGCACGAGCGGGTGTTGTGAGCACAGCGCCTCGAGCGCTTCGCTGAGCTCGCGCAGCTGCCTGGATTCGTTACCTCCCGCCGCACGCCGCCTGACCTCGATGAGCTGCTCGTCACTGAGAAGGTGCGGGACCTGCGCGAGGAACGTCGGTGCATAGCGAACGAGCGTTGCGAGCGTCTGTGCACCGCGCACCGAACGCGTGAGCGCAGCGAGCGCCTCGATGATCGCGAGGTACGGCTCTGGGGTGCCGTGCTGCTCGAGGCATGCGCCACGCGCGATGATCACCGCGGCGGGATCGAGACCGGCGAGGAACGTGCGGACGAGCGTCGACTTGCCGATCCCGGGCTTGCCCGTAACGAAGCACAGCTGCCGGCTGCCCCCACGCGCTCGCTCGAGCGCCGCGCGCAGCAGCTCGAGCTCCGCGTCGCGACCGACGACGAATGGATCGATGTGCACGTTTTCCGGCATGCCGCGCACGACGACGACTTCAACGCGCCCGAGCTCGGCGATGAACCGGTAGCCGCGTCCGATCACGGTCTCGATCACGCCCTCGCCGAGCACTTGCCGCAGCTCGTGCATGTGGCTGCGCACCGCGCTGTCGCTGACTACGGAGCCGCGCCAGACCTCTGCGAGCAGCTCGTCGTGCGTGACGAGCTTCTTCGGATGGGCGACGAGGTAGCTCAAGATCGCGAACGGCTTCCTGCGCAGGACGAGCAACGTCTCGCCCTTCCACAGCCGGCCTTCGTCGCTATCCAATCGAAAGGGCGGGAAGGCTACGACCATGACCGGCCCCTTCTAACGCGCGCGGGAGCGGGGTGCGAGCGCTGATCCAACACGGATTGGACGCCCGGCTGCTCGGATCCAACAGAGACCTGGCAGCAGTGGACGCGTGCGATCGGCATGGTGAGTCCATGCAAAGGCTTCGACGGCTCGTCTCTGGCACCGACTTCAGCGAGCACGCTGAACAGGCCCTCGAGGTGGCGATCAAGCTCGCGGTCGCACCCGCGCGGATCGCGTTGGTGCATGTCTGCGAGCTCGGCGCCGACGATCGTGACGACGCGCGCTTGCTGCAATGCGGCGAGGCGCTGGCCGAGCTCGTCGCCAAGCATCGATGCGGCAGCGTCGAGCTCACGGGCGTCCTGCGCAGCGGCATGAGGCCCTGGGAAAAGCTCGACAACGTGGCGGCCGAAGTCGGCGCGAGCCTGATCGTGGTCGGCCGGCATGGGGCCGGTCGTCGCCACCGCGTCGCGATCGGCTCGGTCGCCGCGCAGCTGGTTCGTTCTGCGAGCCGGCCCGTGCTGACCGTCCCTTGCGACTTCGATCACCTCGATCACGAGGCGCACGAAACTAACCTCTTATTTGAAAAGACAAAGACATCATGAAGAACTTCA
>JAYUYY010000047.1:0-7880 GCA_043752225.1 Sandaracinaceae bacterium
GCGGCGATCGGCAGCACTACGCTGAGCTTCGTTCTCGGTCGCTTGTTGTTTTGAAGTGCCATGTGGACGCTCTATTTTTGCGCTGTAGACGGAGCGTCGCGCTTTGCGCGCTCGCGTTGCGCCTGCGACACCACGCTTTCGAACCGCTTCAAGAGCTCGCGCGGGTCGGCTGTCTTTTCGATGCCGCCCGCCGCGCCACAGGCCTTCGCGAGCCGCCCCAGCTCATCGGCACCCATCGTCGAATGCAGAATGATGATCGGTTGATGCCCACCCTTCGTCTCGACGATGAGCTTGGTCAACGCGTCGCCGTTCAGCCCCGGCATGTTTACATCGAGCAACACGATATCGGGCTTCTCACGCCGAACCGCGAGCACCGTGCCCAGCGCGCTGTCTCGCGTCACGATGTGGTATCCACGATCATCGAGGACGGCCGAAGCGACGGTCAGCGCGGTGCTGTCGTCATCCACGATCATGACTTTGAGCGAGGTGTTCACGTCGGCGCCTACAGGAGCTCGGCGAGCTGCAACAGCTTGGCGCTGAACACAGCGCCCTCCGCTCTGGCAGCGCGCATGTTGATCAGGATGCGAGGTTTATTTTTTTCGATAAAGACACCCAGGCTGAGGCTGCTCGTGATGCCCGCCGGCGTATCCCCGGCAGAGAGGATCTTGTGCTCGCGCGCCAACGCAGCGATCGCCGCGTAAGGCGTCCCATCACATGCGAGCAGCACGTCGACGCCATGCGCGCGGACGAAATCCGAGATCCGATCCTGCTGATATGGAACGGCCCACGCTTCGACCGCGACGCCGTGCACCTTGAGCGCGCCGAGCAATTGAAACGCGGCCACCCACTCCTGAGCGCCGCGCTTGGACGCGCTTTTCTCGGCGGCATACAGCACGGCCACTCCAACCGTCTTGCCCTTCGTCTCGGCGAGGCGGCGCTCGTAGGAGATGGCCTTGGCCAGCAGCAGCGCGGGTTTCTGCGAGCTCTCCGCGCGGACGACCGACGTGCTGAGCGCGATCAGTAGCGCCAGCATCATCCGTAGACCGTCGCGAAGGAGCGCTGCCATCACTCCTCCCGATACGCGACGCCGAGCACCGCAGTCGCTGCGCTTTGAGCAGCGGAAGGGAGCGGCGATTCGACCTCTCCGTCCGGCAGCGACGCAAACACGCGGAGCGAAACCCAAAGCGGCGCGGACGACCCGAGAAAGTACTCGGCCATCGCGAACACCTGCGCTTGAGCCAGCACCTCGGTGTCTAGGATGCTCGGAGGGACGCCCGCTCGAACGGCGAAGACGCGCTCGCTGGCGTAGTTTGCGCCCAGGCCATAGCCGAACCGTTCGTACAGCAGCGTGCCGTGCACACGTACGCCACCCACGACCGCCGAGCTCTGCTCGGGCACGCCAACGGTAGGGGTCACCTCTTCATCGACGTCGAGCCAGTGCAGCGTCCCGAAGTTGAAAGAAAGGCCGAGGTCGTCGCGAAGCTGCCATTCGGCCTCGAGCTCTGTGCCGAGCAGATAGCGGTCGCTCGGATCGTTTGTGAACGTGCGACGCACGAAAGGCTCGAAGTCCTCGATGATCACGTCCCTCAGCCGCGAGACGTAGACCGTGGGCAAAACGTGCAGCGTCGCGATCGGCGCAACGATCATTCCGAGCTCGAGCGTTTCGTTCGTCGGCGAGCGGAGATCAGGATCGCCCTCCAGCAGAATCAAGCCGCTCGCCCGATCGACGAAGCGACCGCCGAGCTCCACGTAGCTCGGCGTGCGATACGCGCTCGCAGCCGCCAACCGAACCGACCAGTCCGTGGCTTCGTAGACGACGCCGCCTCGGTACGACAGCTTGAGCTCGGCTGTCGCGGTGGGTAAATCGGCGCGTCCACCGAGCGTGAGGTGCAAGCGCTCAATCGGCGAGTACGTCAGCGTGCTGTACCCACCGTAGCCTGGGTAGAGCTGCGCGTTCGCCGCGGGATTGACGTACGGCGCATCGATCCAATCGACATCCGCTTCGCCGCCGAGCATGAGCACGAGGTTCGGCGCGAAGCGAAGCCCTACGTCCGTGCCGAGCGCGGCTCGATTGCTCGTCGTGTCGGCGTAGGAAAACCCTTCGTACTCCGAAGCGTTGGTCTCGGTGAGCTGGGCCGTGCTGCGCGCCCAAACCTCGACGCTCTCGACGACCGGCGTGATCTCGCTAACGCCAAAGCGCAGCCTGCCGAGCATCAGTGAGCGCGTTTGCGGACGCGACTCTTGAACGAGATGGTCGAGGCTGCTGCGCTCCGAGATGCTAGCGCCGAGGTCAAAGCGCAGATGGCTATTGCGACCCGTCATCAGATCGAAGTGAGCCATGCTGCCCGCTCGCCGCAGACTCGCCGCATCGCCGTTCGCGCCGGTACGCGCAGTCGCGTCGAGCTCGGCGAGCGCGAGCACGCTGGCGCGCGACGTCTCCGAGTTGCTGTTGTACCGACCCGACAGCGCGCCGAGCCCACCGAGATCGGGATCCGCGCCGACCTCGCCGCGCATCGCCATCGAAGTGCTCGCGCCGTAAGCCTCGCGCGTGACGATGTTGACGACTCCGGTGTACGCGTTCTGACCGTAGATCGTGCTGACCGGGCCGCGTACGACCTCGATGCGATCGACGTCGAGCACGTGGATCGGGATCAGGTCCCAGTCGATGCTCGCATCGAGCGGGCTGTTGATCGGCACGCCGTTGATCATCACCACGACGTTGTTGCCGTTGAGCCCGCCGGTTCCGCGCAGCGAGACGATGTAGTTGCCCGGCGCGTTGCGATAGACCTGCACGCCCGGGACCCAGCGCAGCAGATCGGGGATCGTGCGCGCGCCCGAGAGCCGGATCTGCTCCCACGTCAACGTCGAGATCGTCGTGGGCGCGGCGATCACATCCTCGCTTTTCCGCGACACAGCGGTAGTCGTGCCGAGCTGCTCGTCGAGGTCGCGATCGAGCAACGCGTCGAGCCGCATATCCTCGATGTCGACCGCCTCGTCGGCAAAAGCCGGCGAGCTCCACGCGAGGCCGGCGAGCAGCGCGAGAGCGGACAGCCGCAATCGATCAGCGACCGACATCGGAGCTCACCTCGCGGGTGATCCTGTGATCGATCGCAAACGCGTGGAAGCAGCCTTCGAGATAGTCCCCCGAATCGCCGAGCTCGGCGGTAAACGTGGCCACTTGCTCGTGGAGCCGCTGGCGTTCCGACAGCAGCTCACCGCGGCGCGGCGCAAAGGCTCGGCTCTCGCCACCGACCGTCATCCGAATCGAAGCGCGAACCAGATCATCTTCGAGCACCGAATCCGCGTCCGTCGTCGTGCCGAAGCGGAGCTCGCTGCCGTCCGCTCCACCGACGAGATCGCCGCCCATGTCCAGCCAGCTGAGCACGAAGCGGAAGTAGGGGCTGTTGGCGCTGAGCTTGATCTCCTGACGCAGCTCGGCGCCGTCGACATGCAGGTCGATGAACTCGCTGTTACTAATCTCCGCGTCCACCGTGAGCGGCTCGCCTTCGAGCTGGCCCTTGAAGCTCACGACGCCGCCGCACGACTTGTCGCGATCGAACGCTTCGCGGCAGTCTGCGACCGCATCGCGCCACGCGTCGGACGATGCCTCCGCGCAGAGAAAGCGCTCGGAATCGTACACGGGCGGATTCTCGACCGCTGTCGCGCAAGCCGTCGCGCAACCGGCGAGCGCAGCCAACGTCAAGAGCGCCGCGCCGGAGCGAACCGGCGCGGCACGTTCGAGGTGCACCTCAGTACTCCTCGATCTCGTGCTCCGTGCACGCGACGCTAAAGCTGATCGTGAGGCTCTCATCCACGGACCAGCGCGCTTGAAGGTAGCCGCCGATGAAGCCTTCGCCGTCCGGAATGATCACGCCGCCTTCGCCCGGCGTGCCGCTGAACTGCTCGCGCACCAACGTGCCCTCTTGCGCGGCGGCCTCGAACAGGGTCTCGCCGTCGGGCGTTGCCCACTCCCACTCGATCCACAGCTCGTCCGATTCGGGATCGACGCCGTCGACACGTGGAACGATCGACAGCTCGGCGCCGGGCTCATCGTCCTGCAGCGAGTGACTCAGCAGCTCGAACTCGAACGCGCGTTCCTGTCCGTCGATGGTGACGAAGCCGGCCACCGTGGTCTCGGACTGCCTGGCTTGGGAGAGATCGGGCTCGCCATCCACGAGTGGCACGAGGTACTCGCGCTCGCACCACACGCTTGCGCCGGTGTCGTCGCCATCGATCGAGAAGTCGAGGTCTTCGCCATTCAGAAAACCTTTGACCGCGAAGTGGGGCTCATCGCCCTGCCAACCCTCAATCGCCGTCTCCTCGGAGTCAGCCGGGCAAGCGACGAGCAACAAACAAGCGATGGGTGCGAGCACTGAAACCGACGCCCGAATCATGGCGTATCTCCGCGAGGTAAGGAGCCGACGAGGCATCAGCTTCCAATCCTAACGTAGGAATACGCTATGGCGGAAAGTGAAATCTATTGTGGACGCATTTTTCCGAATCTACGGAAGCCAGTTAACGGCGTACACCGCTGCGGCTCTACTCGCCGGGAGGCGCCGCTACACGTCTTCTGAGGTCTGGTGCGTCAGGGCGTGCCCTCGTGAATCGAGCTTCGAAGACAGCTCGATTCACGAGGGCGCCGCCCTGCCGTGGGTCGCATCGCCGCGCTGAACGCAGGTTTTCGCCTACGTCGCACGTTCCTCGTCAGGTCGCGGCTCGGCCGGCGGATCCTGCTCCTGATCCGCGTGCATTCCCTCCATGCTCTCCTGAATACGCTCCGCACCTTCGTGCACGGTTTCCTTGAGCTTGCCGAGAGCGCCTTGGGCCATCGATCCCAACGAGCCGCCGATCGAGCCTGCGACGCGTTGCTCGCCGCTCGAAGGAGGAAAGCTCGCGCCTATGATCGCGCCCAGCAAAACGCCCGCACCGATCACGAGCATCGGTTCGTCTTGCAGCAGCTGACTTCCGCGTTCGCGCAAATCCGCTGCGCCCTCTCGCACGCGCGTTTGCAGCTGCATGGCTTTCTGTTTGGCGTCGCCGCCAAGCTCCGCGGCCTTGCTGCCGAGCTGCACAGCCTTCCCGCGCAGGCGCTCTTGCAAGTGCTCGGCTGTTTGCTTGGCGTCCTCCGTCAGCTCCGAGGCGCGCTCGCCGATCGATTCGCCCGATCCGCGAATCGTGCTCGAGTCCGAAGTCATGCTCGAGCCTGAAGCCTTTGCGGGCGCTCTTCGGCCAGACGCGAGCAACGAAACAACGCCGGTCGCCAACAACATCACCGGAATCGGATTGTCGCGGACGGTCGCGCCGAGGTTCTTCACGAAATTCGAAGAGCCCGCGGTCAGATGCTGCGCACCGTTCATGAGCTGCTCGAGCATCGCGCGCGGCGAAAGCCGCTCTTCCAGCTGGCGCAGCGTCGAGCCCATCTCCTGTTGTATGTCCTGCACCTCGCGTTCGAGCTCCTGCAGGTTGCGCTCTGTGGAGCTGCTCGTGCTCCCGTTGGTGGAGCTACCGTTGCCGCGGTGTTGCTCGGTCGTCGTCGCCGCTTTCATTGCCATTTCTCCATCGCCCGCGAACTTTCGTGGCGCGCGAATTTCTCGGTTGTCTGCAACGTGTTGAGCGTGTGCTCGGGCTTGAGCAGGTCCGCGCTGATCTTGCGCTTGGCCGACAGCATCATGATGAGACCGATGACCGTGAGCGCGCCGCCGACGATCAGCGCCGCGAGCCAACGCTCCATGTAGCGATCGAGCGCGATCACAGCGCACGCCACCAGCGCTAGCAGCCCTGCGTGCAGTACTGCAGCGCCGGTTGCCATCGCACCGACCGCATGCTGAGCGGAGCGCAAGTTGGCGCGAGTCTCGGTGCGCACCAGCTCGATCTCGGTGCGAGCGAGCGCGCCGGCATCATCGAATAGGCCTCGAAGCAGCGCAGCTACGGACGGCGAGCTCGGAGATCGGCTTTCGCCAATGAGCCTCTCGCCGTTGTTTGGATTTACGGTCGCCATAGTCAAATGCCTCCCAGTTGTTCGCCATCGGATGCAGGAACGCTCGCGCTCGGCTGCGCTTGCAAATCGCTCATCGCTTGCGACTGAGCTTGCGGTTGCTGCGATTGCGGAGCATCCGAGCGCCCCAGGTTCCGCAGCACGCGCGAGCCGATGAAGCCGACCACGGCCGCCGCGCCTACGACCCACGCGGGCTTGTCGCGGCTCAAGCGCTGAACCTCGGAGAGCAGGTCTGCGATGCTCTTTTCCTCGAGCTTTCGCCCGGCGCCCTCCACCGCTTGCGCGGCTTGCCTCGCGTAGTTGGCTGCGGTGCTTTGCTCTTGCTCCTTCAGCGTCTCCGCCGTGGTGCGCAATGCGCGCGCCACGCTCTCCAGCTGATGAGCGAGCGAGGTCTTGCGTGCTCCCAGCTCGCGCTCGGCTGCGCCCTTGGCCATTCGCAGCGTTTCGCGTGCATCGTCTGCGAAGCCCGCGCTCGATTCGGTCTGCGTGTTGGGTTGTGTGCTGGTCTCCATGGTCTCCATGCGTTCCTCCGAACGGCACGGCTGCATCGCGCATGCCAGGCAGCGGGCGCGCACTAAGCCGCGCGCAACGCGGATTTGGAGCGCATTCGAAGCGCGTGGGGGGCAGCGTGCTTGCGCGCCCGCACGCAACACTGAGGCGTTTCGCTTCGAGGCGGCGCGAGAAGAACGTTTTCCAACACCGTTCCCGGGCCCGTCCGGCGATGGGAAGGCTCGCGCGTGCTATTCAGAGCGCCTCCGAAAGCCTCCATGAACGACGTCAGCTCCCATCCCTATGCCGACTTTCTGAACCGCGTGCAGAAGCCGTCGCGCTATGTCGGCGGCGAGCACAATGAGACGCGCAAGGACTGGGACGCCGTGCGCTGCCGGCTGTGCCTGGCGTTCCCGGATGTCTACGAGGTCGGCATGAGCCACCTCGGGTTCAAGATCCTCTACGGGCTGATCAACGACGCGCCCGACCTGTTGGCCGAGCGCGTGTACGCGCCCTGGATCGACATGGAAGCGGAGCTGCGCACGCGCGGTGAGAAGCTGCGCGCGCTCGAGAGCACGCGCCCGCTGTGCGACTTCGACGTGGTCGGCTTCTCGCTGCAGTTCGAGCTGACCTTCACCAACATCCTGACGATGCTCGACCTCGGCGGGATCGCGCTGCGCTCGGCCGATCGCGACGACAACGCGCCGCTCGTGATCGCGGGCGGCCCGACCGCGACGCACCCGGAGCCGCTCGCAGCGTTCATCGATGCGTTCTTGATCGGCGATGGCGAAGAGCGCACCGCGGAGATCCTGCGCGTGTGGGCCAATGCGCGCGACGCCGGCATCCCGCGCGCCGAGCGCCTCAAGCAACTCGGTCAGCTGCGCGGCGTATATGTGCCGAGCTTGTACGAGACCGAGATCGAGCCCGCGACCGGCATGGCCGTGGTCGCGCGGCCTATCACAAATGCGGGCGGGTCCTCGCCCACGAGTGCCGGAGCCAACGCGCCCTACCCGATCTCGCGCACCTTCGTCGCGGACCTCGGCGACTACCCGTTTCCCAAGCGCGCGCCGGTCGCGAACACCGAGACCGTCTTCGATCGCGTGTCGGTCGAGATCGCGCGCGGCTGCACCGAGGGCTGTCGGTTCTGCCAAGCCGGCATGATCTACCGCCCGGTGCGCGAGCGCTCGCCCGCCGAGATCCTCGATGTCGTCGAGCACGCGACCAAGCAGGGCGGCTACGACTCCGCTTCGCTCACGTGCCTGTCGACCGCGGACTACAGCGCGATCTCACCGCTGATCAAGCAGGTGACCGAGAAGCTCAAGCCGCGCCGCGCCAAGCTCTCGGTCTCATCGTTGCGCGCATATGGGTTGTCTGAAGACACGCTCGATGATCTCGC
>JAYUYY010000048.1:0-3081 GCA_043752225.1 Sandaracinaceae bacterium
TCCACGGGCAGCTCATCGAGGTCCTGCTGCAGGTCTTCGATCTTCGTTGCGAGCACATGATCGAGCACGCCGCTCGCGATCCGCGCGACGAGCGCGCGCCCCTCTTCACTCGCCAAGCGCTCCTGCAAAGCAGTGCGGAAGATCTGTGCTGCGCTGTCGCTGAAGCCGCGCGCAGCTTCGGTGAGGCGCTTGTCCACGTCGATGCCCAGGCTGCCGATCACGTTCTTACCGCGGTCGACGAGCTTGCCCGCACGCTGCATCGCCGTACGCGCGAGCAAGCCTGTGACGCTTTCGGATGCAGTCTTCTTGCCGACGACGTTCGCGAGCCCCGGGATCGGCAGCCGCGTCGCGAAGCTCATCAGCACCTGAGTCCAGACGGGCGCGAGCAACGTACGAACGAGCGCCGGGTCGAACGCCTTTTGCGCCCAGCGCGCACGCGGCACGCGCAGCTTCGCCGCGATCGCATGCATGCCAGCACACGCCGCCTCGGGCACGAGCGACCCGACGAGCACTCCGGAGCCGACGATCGCTCGAGCATGCCGATGATATGCAGGCCGCACGTGCCGCTCCACCACATGCTGCACGCTCGCCTCGGACAGCGCCGAGAGCACGATCGCGCGCACGCGCTCGAGAGCGACGGCATCGCGCAAGCGCAAGCCCAGCATGTGGTCCACTGCGAGCGTCACCAGCTCATCGCGCAGCGGGCTGTCGGTGCCGGTCAAGCGTTCGAGGACGCGCGAAGCGTCGAGCGTTGGGTCGGTCATGATGTGACAAGAGAGCACGAACTCGAGAGCAAGGCTTGGGGGATGGAGCGGCACCTGCATCGCTTGTCAGGCTTCCGCGCAGATAAGGAGCCTCGACCATGAACGCGAAGAACACGATCTGCCTCTGGTTCAACAAGGATGCGCTTGACGCCGCGCGGTTCTACGCCGCCACGTTTCCCAACAGCGAAGTCACCGCCGTTCGCAAGGCGCCCTCCGACTTCCCCGGCGGCAAGGCGGATGAGGTGCTCACCGTCGAGTTCACCGTATGCGGCGTTCCGTGCCTCGGTCTCAACGGCGGCCCGCGGTTCAAGCAGGACGAAGCGTTCTCGTTCCAGATCGCTACCGATGACCAGGCGGAGACCGACCGTTATTGGAACGCGATTGTCGGCAATGGCGGCCAAGAGAGTCAGTGCGGTTGGTGCAAGGATCGCTGGGGCCTCTCGTGGAAGATCACTCCGCGCGTGCTTATTGAGGCCATGGCCGCGGGTGGGGCCGAGGCCAAGCGCGCCTTCGACGCGATGATGCACATGAAGAAGATCGACGTCGCCACGATCGAGAAAGCCCGGCGAGGCTGATCGCGACGAAGCAAGCGCCGCCCCCAGCTTTGCGCGCAGGGCGTCATTGACCCACGTCTATTTTAGGGTTTCCTAGGGAAGGCGGAACCACGGGGCCCGTTCGCTGTCGCAGGTGCATGCAGCGCTTCTGGGCTTGGCTTTCACCGCGCCTTCAAGGTCCTCATGGCGCCGCGTGGCTCGCTGGGTTCGCGGCTCTGTTCTCGCTGCCGGCGCTGCGCCTGCCGTTCGAGATGGACGATCACTGGTTACGGGTAAATCTGCGCTTCGGTCAGCCGGCGTGGGAGCTGATGGGCGGCATCGATCCGAGCGTCGTGGCGCAGCGCAAAGCAGCGGGCAGCCTCGCGTGGTGGGCGCACGACGCGCTGCACGTGCGCTTCCTGCGACCGCTCACGTCGTGGACGCACTACGCCGACTTCGCGCTTTGGGGCGACTGGCCGCTGCCGATGCACGCGCTCAACGTGCTGCTCTATGCGGCGTTGGTGTGGGTGGCGGCGCGTGCATACCGCGCGCTCGCGCGTGCGACGGCGCAGGCGGGTTGCGACCCGCGCGCGCATGGCTTGCTCGTCGCGGCGCTCGCCGGCTTGATGTTCGCGCTCGACGACGCGCACGCGCCGAGCGCGGGGTGGATCTCGGGCCGCAACACCTTGCTCGCCGCGCTGCTGGTGCTGGTGTGCCTCGAGGCGCACGTGCGCGCGTACGCCGAGGCGTGGCGACCGGGGCGCTGGCTCGGCCCGCTCGCGCTCGGGCTGGCGCTGCTGAGCGGGGAGAGCGGACTGCAGGGCGCCGCCTATCTGATCGCGTACGCGCTGTGGCTCGATCCACGCGATCGGCTCGCGCGCTGGACGAGCCTCGCGCCGTACGCGGTCGTCGTCGCGCTCTGGGCGAGCTACTACGCGACGCACGGGTACGGCGCGCACGGATCGGACTGGTATCGCGATCCGCTGAGCGCGCCCGGCAGCGCGCTGCGCGGTGCGCTCTGGGACATGCCGCTGTGGCTCGGCAGCTCGCTGGTCGCGAGCTTCGCCACACCGTCGCTGTTCGCCGACAGCGCGCTCACGCACGCGCTGTGGATGCTCGCGCTCGCACTAATCGCGCCGCCGCTGCTGCACGCGCTGCGCAGCTCACGGCTCGCGCGCTTCCACGCGTGCGGATTCGTGCTGTGCGTGGGGCCGCTGCTGCTGACGAGACCGCAAGATCGCTTGCTGGTGTGCGCGAGCTTCGGCGCGTTCGGCTGGATCGCGATCGCGTTCACCGAGAGTGAACGCCTTGGCCGCTATGCGCGTGGGGCGACGCGCGCGCTGGCGGGACTGCACCTCGGCCTTGCTCCGCTGCTCTTCCTCGCGATGCTCGGCCAAGCCGAGCCGATCGAGCGGTCCGCGCGCGCGCTATCGAGCCTGCTCGGCCAAGAGACCGCGCCGCGCGAGATCGTCGTCGTCAACTTGCCGGTCGAGCCGCTGCTCAACTACGCGCGGGCGCTGCGCCAGTCGGCCGGCGCGTCGCTGCCCGAGCAAACGCTGCTGTTGTACGCGGGTGGGTCGGCGCTGCGCGTCACGCGCGTCGACGAGCGCACGCTGGATCTGACCGCCGAGCAGGGCTTTCTCGCAAGCCCGTTCGAGCGGCTGTTCACGACGCTGGATCCCGCGCGCAATACGCCGCCGCGCGTGCGGCGCATCGGTGGCACGCGCATCGAGGTGCTCGAGCTTGATGCGCGCAGCGCGCCGCGGCGCGTGCGCTTCACGTTC
>JAYUYY010000049.1:0-3076 GCA_043752225.1 Sandaracinaceae bacterium
TCGTGCGCGCCGGATACGCATGCCGTCCCGTGATTCCGAGATAGAGGGTCGCGCCGAGGGCGAACAGATCGGTCCGACCGTCGAGCACCCCCTCTTGCAGACTCTCCGGTGCGATGAACGGTGGCGTGCCCACCACCTCCTTCACGACTCCCATGGACGTCATCGCTCCGAAGTCGATCAGCTTGGCGTTTCCGTTGTCCGCGCACCGGATGTTGGCCGGCGTCACGTCGCGATGAACGATGCGGCGGGCGTGCAAGATCGCGAGCGAGGATGCGACGTCGCGCCCGATTCGACACATCTCCGACCACGGCAGCGGCAGCTGCTGACGAAGGTCTCGACCGTCGAGGAGCTCCATCGTGTAGTAGGGGCCGACCTCGTCTACGCCGTAGTCGAAGACCTGAATGATTCGTGGATGCTTGAGCTGGTGGAGCGTGTGGTACTCGCGTTCGAACAGCGCGATGATTTTGGCGTGACGGCCGACGCTTGCCGGATCCAGGATCAGCCGCTTGAGGGCAACCTCACGGCCGTTGGTCGTATCGATGACTCGCTCGACGGCGCCCAT
Source organism: Sandaracinaceae bacterium (assembly GCA_043752225.1). Taxonomy (GTDB): domain Bacteria; phylum Myxococcota_A; class Polyangia; order Polyangiales; family JAFGIB01; genus JAYUYY01. Next base: position 563 of record JAYUYY010000049.1, read on the forward strand.
GCCGCCGCGACCGAGCGCGGCGATGACTCGAAATCGCGACCCCGACCGCGCGTCGCCGTCCGCCACCGTTGCCGAGCCCTCGCCAGCGGCCTGCGTGCCGATGGCTTTTTCGACGTCGAGCGGCGCTTCGTCGGGTGCGATAGACGCGATGGGCGCGATAGCGACACCCTCCTTCGGCCGGTAAATCATTCCCCGCGATGATCTACTCGAGACGTGTCAGTCCCAATTATCGCATGCGGCACGGGGATGGCGACAGGGTGTATCGACGCACCAACACGAAGATGCAGTGCAGGTAGGTATCTTCGCCCAAGAGCCGCCGCGGGACGACGGTACTTCGATGCCGTCGCACGTGCCTCCGCAGATCAGCGTGGGGCATGCGATGCGCGGCAGTCGATCCCAGTGTCGTGCTGAGAGTCCGCGTGTCTTGAACGCGCGCGCGTCGATCGATGCGCGCTGCGACTTCGCTGCTATTTCGCGTCCAAGCACGCGGTGATCGCTGCGCTGCTCGCGATGCGCGCTGCTTCCGATGCGGGGTGCTCCGGGTCCGCGGCGATCGCCTCCGCGCTGCGCTTGGCGGCGTCGGGGTCGCCCTTGGCGGCGCTCTGCGCGGCGCGCACCGCGGGGATTCGCATATCGAGCTCGGCGATCTTCGCTTCGGCTTCGTCGTTGCGAACCTTGAGCTCGAGACACTCCGGATCCTTCGCGCACTCGGCCTTCGCGGCTGCGAGGAACGTTCGGTACCAAGCCGTGCTCGTCTCCTTGCCGTGCAGGTAATCTGCGTGCTCGCGCGCCGCCGCCTCATGGCGCTGCGTGAGCTCGCCTTCGAGTTTCTTCCTTCCGGCTGCCAGCGCGCTGCGGTTCGCGTCGAGCTCGACTTGGAGCGCTTGCGCGTACTGGCCCCACGCTTGCGTCGCCGCGTCCGACAAGCGCGCGCATTTCTTCTCCGCCGGCTCGCAAGCGCCGAGCGTGCAGAGGACCGCGAGCAACGTAAGAGTGAGAAAGCGCATGTACGGGCTCAGCACGGTCTACCGAATCGTACTCGAGCAGGACCGCAAGGTGGCGCGCGATCGTGCGAGCCGATCGCTGCGTTGAAATCGGAGTAGGCTCGGGGCGTGGCGCTGCTGACGATGGGCTTTCGCCCGTTCTTTCTGCTCGCGGCGCTCAGCGCTTCGTTGCTCGTACCCGCGTGGCTTGCGCTGCTCTTGCTCGGCGCGAGCTGGCCGAGCCCGTTGCCACCGCTGGTGTGGCACGCGCACGAGATGTTGTTCGGCTACACGACCGCAGTCATCGCCGGCTTCTTGCTGACCGCGGTGCAGAATTGGACGGGTCAGGTCGTCGCGCGCGGTGGGCTGTTGCTCGCGCTCGCGGGGTTGTGGCTCGCCGGCCGAGTCGCATGCGCTGTCGGTGGTGTGCTGGCGCCTGAGCTCAGCGCGGCGATCGATCTAGCGTTCCTGCCTGCGCTCGCGTTGAGCGTGGCCTGGCCGATCGCGCGCACGCGCAACAAACGCAACGCCGCGATGCCCGTGATGCTGTTGGTGCTCGCGGCTGCCAATGCGCTGCTTTGGCTCGGCGCGCTGCGCGGCGATGCTCTTTCGCTCGTGCGCGGGCAGCGGCTCGCGCTCGATGTGATCGCGTTGCTGATCATGGTGATCGGCGGCCGGATCTTGCCTGGGTTTACCGCCAACGCCGTGCCCGGCATCGTCGCGCGTCCGCACAGCGCGCTCGACACATCGGGGATCGCGGCCATGGCAGTGCTGCTCGTGCTCGATCTCGCCGCGCCGCACTCGAAGCTGGCTGGCTATGGGGCCGCGATCGCCGGCGCGCTCAACGCCGCGCGGCTCTGGGGCTGGGGCGGCTCGCGCACGCTGACACGGCCGATCCTGTCGGTGCTGCACGTCGGCTTCGGTTGCACCGCATTGTCACTGGTGCTGCGTGCGTTCGCGTTGCTGACCGGCGCAATCGGCGAGAGCACCGCCACGCACATGCTGACCGTAGGCGGCATCGGCTTGATGACGCTCGGGATGATGGCGCGCGTCGCGCTCGGACATACGGGTCGGGCTCTGATCCTGCCGTCGTCGATCGTGCTCGCGCTCTATTGCGTCGCGCTCAGCGCATTGATCCGCGTGCTCGGACCGGTGCTCGCCGCTCAGCATTACGCTCTGGTGCTCTGGCTATCCGGTGGGCTCTGGACTTTCGCGTTCGTGCTCTATCTCGTTCACTACACACCGATCCTGCTCGGACCTCGCGTGGATGAGAGCCGCGCCGGCAAGAGTCCGAGCCTGCTGCATCGGCAAGGTTAGAAGACGGAGGCTGCGCGCATGACACTCGATCGGCATGTTCGGCGTATGGGACTGGTCGCGGCGCTGTTCGCGTGCGCGGGCTGCGAGAGCGACGGCGACCGTGATCGCGCTGACGCGACTGCGGCGAGCGACGCGATGACGTCGCTGCCGATCGAAGGCGGGCTCGACGCAAGTGCGGATGCCTCCGCCGGGCTTGATGGCGCGGCCACCGGCG
>JAYUYY010000050.1:0-3074 GCA_043752225.1 Sandaracinaceae bacterium
TGGACGAACGGGGGAGCTGCGCCATCGACGACGGGAGGCGAGGGGATCATGGTGCCCGCGGTCGTGCCTCCGATTGCGCCTTGTCCGCCCACCGCAGCGCCGCCGGGGATCGTCCCGCCCGCCGCGCCAGCATTGTTGAACATGACTCCGGCTGTTCCGCCGGAGCCCGAGTTGTTACGACCGCGCCCTCCCGCATCGGCACCGCCACAACCCACGCTCGAACAAATCCCTACGCATACGAATGCGCAAGCCAACCACCGAAGGCCTCGAACCGACATCACCCACCTCCTCAACCCACTAAGCAACGTAGCTCAACTGCGCTGCGAACACAGCGACCAGATCGTTCAACGAGCCCTCACTCACCTGAAGTGTACGCAGCGGATGAGCTCGAACGCGTTTTGACGAGAGTGGGAAGCTGCGGGCGAAGCAGCTCAGTCATGCGCTTCGAACATGCGTATGACGATTCGAAAGCGGCTGCGAGCTCAGAACAGGCACGCCTGCTCGGGCAGCTCGCCAAGCGCTTGGCGCACCGGCGCGAACGTGCGGCGATGGATCTCGCACACGCCGAGCTTGGCGAGCGCGCGTACATGCTCGGCCACCGGATAACCCTTGTGGCGGGCAAAGCCGTAGCCCGGATAGCGGCGATCGAGCTCGACCATCAATCCGTCGCGCGTGGTCTTCGCGACGATCGAGGCGGCGGCGATCGAGATGCTCTGGGAATCGCCGCGGATGATGCCGCGTTGCGCGATCGGCAGCTCTTTCAAGCTACGCGCATCGATCAACAAGTAGTCTGGCAGCAACGCGAGCTTCTCGACGGCGCGACGCATCGCGAGCAAACCAGCGCGATAGATGTTGATCTGATCAATTTCGGCGGGCGAGACGATGCCCGTCGCCCAGGCCAGCGCTTCGCGCCGGATGATCGGCGCGAGCTCGTCGCGCTGCTCGGCGCTGAGCCTTTTGGAATCGTCTACGCCGGGCAGGTGAAAGTTACGCGGCAAGATCACCGCCGCCGCGACGACTGGACCCGCGAGCGGGCTCATGCCGGCTTCGTCCACGCCTGCGATGTGCGTTCGGCCGTCTTCCCAGAGCTCGCGCTCGAAGCGGCTGAGGTGACGCAGACGTTGACCTTCGGCGCGGCGATCGCTTCGGCGGCGATCGATCGCGGCCAGAATCGCGACCACCCCGGCGCGTGGATCCTCGCGGAGCTGCTCTTCGAGCTTGCGCGACAACGCGCGTCCATCGCTCACGAAGCGGCGCCTCAGCTCGGCGATCGAAAACTCTTTTGCGTCGTGGGACATGCGGATGTTCTTTTGATCACGAGCGCCGTCACGGGCGCCATCACGGGCAAACACCGTCAGCTCGCGGCAGCTCCGCCTGCGATCAGTGTGCGCTCGGCCGCACAACGTTTGTCTACGGTTCCGCTCGGCGCGTGCTCGACCGCGGGACAGACCTCGTTGAGCGGACAGTCTGCGCAGCTCGGCTTGCGCGCGCGACAGACGTAGCGACCGTGGAGCACGAAGCGGTGGCTCATGGCCACCCATTCGGTCTTCGGAAATGCCGCGCACAGGTCGCGCTCGATCTGCGCTGCGTCTTCGCTCGTGGTCAGCTGCAAGCGTTGAGCGACGCGCGCGGCGTGGGTGTCGACGACGAAGCCGCTCGCGAGCCCATACGCGACGCCGAGCACGACGTTCGCGGTCTTGCGCGCGACACCGGGCAGCTCGATCAGCTCCTCGACCGAGCGCGGCACGACGCCCGCGTGCCGCTCGGCGACGATCCGGCTCGCGCCGACGATCGACTTGGCTTTGTTGCGATAGAAGCCGGTCGAGCGCACGAGCTCTTCGACCTCCGGCAACACCGCCGAGCCGAGCGCTTGCGGAGACGGAAAGCGCGCGAAGAGCGCGGGCGTAACCATGTTGACGCGCGCGTCGGTGCTCTGCGCGCTCAAGATGGTCGCGATCAGCAACTGCCAAACGTCCTTGTGATCGAGCTCGCAGCGCGGATCGGGCAGCGCGCGCGCGAGACGCTCGCCGATCTGCGCAGCGCGCTTGCTCGCAACAGGAGCGTTCGCGACGGAAGCTTTGACCGGGCGCGTCACAACACGTCGATGACTGCGAAGTTGCTCTGCTTCTGCTCAGCGATCGTGTTGGTCGGCGTGCGCCCGTAGTCGTGACCCGGACACACGATCACCGAGTCCGGAAGCTTGGCGAGCTTGCGCAGGCTGTCGCGCAGCTGGCCTGCATTGCCACCGGGCAGATCGACGCGACCGCAGCCATCAACGAACAGCGTGTCTCCGGTGACGAGGCGCTCGCGGACCAGAAAGCATTGGCTGCCGGGCGTGTGTCCCGGCGTGTGGATCAGCTCGATGCCGACATCGCCGAGCGTGAGCACATCCGAGGATTCATGCCGGACTAGATCGCTCTCGCTGAGGCCCGTGATCTGAATCAAGCCGTCGGCTTCGTGCTTGTTCACGTGCACGGGTGCGCCGACCTTGCCGGCGAATTCTGCGACGCCTCCGGGCACGCGAAACTGGCCCATCGCACCGCCGACGTGATCGGGATGGTAGTGGGTGACGAGCGCGCCGGTGAGGCGCATGCCTTCTTGCTCGACGAACTCGATGATCGCGTCCGTATCCCACGCCGGATCGACGACTACGCAATCGCGCGTGCGTTCACTGCCGATGAAGTAGATGAAGTTCTGCATCGGGCCGATGGCCACTTGCCGAAAATAGAGGTCGCTGAGGTCGCTCACGCAGCCTTGTTCGCAGGGCCCGGGCGGGGCGTCAAGACGCATCGCGGATGCGTTGGATGCGTTGGACAAGGGCACAGCGCTGCTCTACATCGAACGAACGCGATGAAGACGAAGCCGGCCAAAGCAATCGATGTCGCGTTCCTGCAAGGTCCGACGGAGGACGGCAAAGGCGCGCGGGTCGTGCGCGTGAAGAATGGGATGATCTCTGCAGGCGAGGTCCGTCCCGCGCGCGAGGGCGAGCCACTGCACGATCGCGAGTTGGTGCGCCTCAAGCCGATTCACGCCGAGCTCCCGATCTGCGCGATCGAGGTGCTGCACGGGCCGAC
>JAYUYY010000051.1:0-3074 GCA_043752225.1 Sandaracinaceae bacterium
GTCGGCGTCGATCCGGTGGGCTCGCTCTACTACGACTACGTGAAGAACCAGCGAATCACCAAGGCGTTCACGTACAAGGTCGAAGGCATCGGCGAAGACTTTTTCCCTTCCACGTTCGACCCGAGCTACCTCGACGACATCATCCGCGTCGACGATCGCGAGTGCTTCCTGACCACGCGCGATCTCGTGCGCCGCGAAGGTCTGTATTGCGGAGGATCGTCGGGCGCTGCGGTCGCAGGCGCGCTCGCGTACGCGCGCAAGACCGGCAAGAAGCAGAACATCGTCGTGCTCTTGCCCGACAGCGCGTCCAAGTATCTCTCGAAGATCTTCAACGACGAGTGGATGCGCGAGCATGGCTTCTTGGAAGATCCCAAGCTCGGCACCGTTCGCGATTTGCTCCAGCTCAAGGCGCGCGCCGGCGTGATCGTGGTCGACTCGCGCGAGCGCGTGAAGGACGTGATCGCAAAGCTGAAAGATCACGGCATCTCGCAGCTGCCGGTGCTCAAGGACGGCAAAGTCGTCGGCGTCGTCACCGAGGTTTCACTGCTCCGCTATCTCGCGAGCGGCGAGTACTCGCTGAGCAGTCCGGTCGATGGCCTCGTCGAGAGCGACTACGCGACCGTGACCCTCGGCACAAGCATCGAGCTGATGCAAGGCGTGCTCGGCGACGCGCGGCTCGCGATCGTCATGCACGAAGACGCGATGGTCGGCGTGATCACCAAGATCGATCTGATCGAGTACCTCGCCGGCAGCCGCCCGCGCGGCTCGAACGTTCCGCCGCGTCCGTAGCGCTGGCTAACGGTTCAGTTGCTCTTGCACGTGCGCGAGCAAGTCCTTCACGCCGGCGCGGAAGATGTCCGGCTGCGGCAGCAAGCTCACGACGATGTGCGGCGGGCCTTCGAAGTCGTAGAAGTAGCCAGGCTGCACGAGCACGTGCGCCTGCTCGAGCAGCGTGAGCGCCCAGCTCTCATCGCTCTGCGTCGCCGGCATGCGCAGCACGGCGTTCCAACCCCCGGCGACCGGTAACGCGCTGACCGCGCTTTCTCTACACGCGCTCTGCAACGCGCTGAGGTTCTCGCGTGTGCGCGCGCGGATCGCCTCGATGAAAGGCGCTTGCGCGTCGAGGATCTCGGGCAGCGCGAGCTGCACGGGTGTTCCGACCGAGAGGTACGCGTCCGCGATCAGCTCGAGCCGTCCGAGCGCTTGCGAAGCGTCGGCGTCGTCGCCACCGACGCAGATCCACGACAGCTTCATCTGCGGCAGCCCGAGCTTCGAGAGCCCGTGCAGCGTCATGACCAGGCCCTCGCGCAGCTCGAGCGCGGAGCGCGGCGTGTCGCGCGCGACCTCCAGCCGATACGGCGCGAACACCTCGTCGCTGATCAGCGGGACACCGAGCTCGGCGAACGCGTGCAGCTCGTCGCGCTCGAGAAACGAGCCGGTCGGGTTGTTGGGATGCACCGCGATCACGGCGCGCGTGCGCTCGCCCACGCTCGCGTGCAGCGCGCTGCGGCTGACATGAAAGCCGCCGGTGCTCTCGATCGGATACTCGCGCAAGCCGATGCCCTCGAACTGCGCGAGATGCGCGAGCAACGGATAGCTCGGCCGCGGCACCAGCACGTCGTCGCCGGGATCGCACAGCAGCTTGAACAAGAACGAGTACGCCTCGCTCGTGCTCGCGGTCAGCACGATGCGCTCGGGATCGATCGCGATGGATTGCGTCGCCATCCACTGCGCGATCGCGCGCCGCGCAGACAGCAGCCCGAAGGGCAGGGGCTCGTAGCGCGCGTTCTGCTCGCGATCGAGCGCAGGCAGGCGTGGCACGGGCAAGCCGACTTGGGTCGGATTCGAGACCGTCAGATCGAGCACGCGCGTGCCGTCGCTCTGCACGCGAGTGAGCAGCTCGGAGAGCGCGTTGGGCCGCAGATCGAGCTCGCTGCGCTTCGAGAATCGCGTGCGCGAAGGGGCCTGCATGGCGGCGCGAGGATGCGGTCGCCACACGCGCTACGCAACGTACGCCGGAGCGAACGTTGCCACTTCTATTATCGGGAGAACGTGCGCCGTTCTCCCGCCCCGCCGGCAAAGCCCAATTCCACACGCGAGCGGGTCCCACCCACTCACGAGGTGAGCGTAGCTCACGTCGCTTGATCGAGTTTGCGAGCGGCGAGCGCTGCAAGCGCGCTGGTGTATGCTCCTGCGCCGCATGGCCGAGGCAAAGACAGAGCGCGCGTCGGAGCAACAGCTCGAGCGTGCGCGCGCGCGCGGCGACTTCCAGACCAGCCGGATGCTCTGCGCGGCCGCGGCGTTGGGCGGTTTCTGCTGGGCAGTCGCGCGCCTCTCGCCGCTCGCGTTGCAGATCGGGTCCGAAGAGCTTCGCGCTGCCTTCGCGCTCTCGGCGTCAGCGGGTTTGGCTCACTCACCGCTCGACCTCGGAAGCCACTCGGTCGCGATGGCGAAGCGTTTGCTCGGCGTGTGCTTGCTCCCGCTCGCAGCCATCGCGCTGAGCGCTGCCCTCGCGGGCATGATGCAGTCGATGGGCTTGCGCTTGGGCGCGCTGCGATTGCGCGACGACCGCTTCAGCCCCGGCGCGCGCCTGCGCGCACTGACCTCGCCGGATCGCGCGTGGGACGCGATCGCGAGCGTGGTCTCGATCGTGGTGTTGTCGATCGTGGTGTGGAGCACGTGTCGCCCGAACGTCGCGGGCGTGCTCGCGATCGCGGGCTTGCCACACGCGCGCGCATTTCAGGCGCTCGCCGCGTTGCTCGAAGCGCTCGGCCTCCGCCTGCTCGGCGCCGCGCTGTTCTTGGGTTTGCTCGACGCCGTGATGCGCCGCGTGCGCTTCAACCTCGGCCAGCGCCGCACGCGTCGCGAGCTACGCGAAGAGCAGCGCGAGCAGCATGGCGATCCGCACGTGCGTGCAGAGCGCGCGCGCCGCATGCACGGCGCTTCTCGCAACACTACGCGCAATCCCGGAGCGGGCGCGTGAGCGAAGATGTTCCGTTCGAGCTGACGAGCGAGAGCACGGCCGCGCCGGTCGCGCCGGCCGCGCTCGGCGCATACGTCGAGGTCGCGGTGCC
>JAYUYY010000052.1:0-3073 GCA_043752225.1 Sandaracinaceae bacterium
GCCTCACGTACGTGCAGGACATGATCGACCTCGTGGAGAACGCCAAGCGTGCGCGGCCTCGCTGAGATCCTCCGCCAGCTCACGACGCACGACGTCGACTTCATCGTCGTCGGCGGCATGGCAGCTGCCCTTCAAGGCGCTCCGGTCCAGACCTTCGACCTCGACGTCGTCTACGCGCTCGACGCAAAGAATGTCGACCGTGTGCTCGCCGCGCTAGCCGCGCTGAACGCGCGCTTCCGAAACGATCCACGCGACCTCGCTCCGCAGCGTTCGCACCTCGCCACGTCAGGGCACAAGTTGCTGCGCACCGATCACGGTCCACTCGATGTGCTCGGTACGATCGAGGACGACACGACCTACGAGCAGCTGATCGCAGACACGTGCTTCATCGAGCTCGAAGGCATGCGCATCGCGGTGCTCACGCTCGAGCGACTCATCATCGTGAAAGAGAAGCTGTCGCGTCCAAAGGACCAAGCGATGTTGCTCGTCCTCCGCGCGACGCTCGACGAGCGCAACCGTCCGCAGTGACGCGTCTTGCGCCACTCGAGCTGAGCGTGGGCAGTGAGCGGGTCGTGACGCTCGATCTCGAGTCCAAGATGCGGTGGGACCACGCGGGCACCAGCGTGCTGCCACCGGAAGTATTGGCCGCCTGCGGCGACGAACGACGATGCCTAGCAGGCAAAGAAAATCAGCGCCCACGCAAGAGCTTCGGCGACGACGCCGAGGATCCCTTGCTTGACCTCCGTGGACGTGCCGCGCATCTGCTGCAGCGCACGGCTGTCTTCGGCGGCTTCACGGCGCTCACGCTCAACGCGAGCTGCTTCCGGTTCCGCCTAGAGGTCCTTCTTCGTTGCGCCCATATCGGCCGTGCCGATCACAAGCCTAGCGACACGCGCGGCCGCGGTCGATGACCGAGCATGTGGCACGTCATCACCGACAGCTTCGACGTGTGACCGAAAGTGTGTCCGTTCAGCGGCGCACGGGATCGCGAAGCGAAGACGAGAGACGTGCTCGCACAAGTTCAACGACCACTACCGGTACGTCGACAGCGCAGGCGGGTACCGCAGCGCCGTACTGGTTCCGCAGCAAATCGAAGAGAACAACACTGTCGCGGCCTCGCGCGTAGAGGCTGTCTAGGGAATGACCAGGCTGACGCTGTTCCAGCGCCAACCCGATTCCCCGTAACCGTTCAGGGGTGGCGTTGCTCGGGCGAGCGCGTCATGCGACCGCAGCTGGATGACGAAAGCCATCGAAGGACTTGAGCATCAGATCGAGCAGCTCGTGCGCGAGCACCTTGCAGCGCAAGCGCGGGCGGTAGCGGCCGCGGTGCAGCGCGCGTTTGCATTGTCGTCGGCGAGCCCGGCGCCGTCCGCGCGCACGAGCCCGCGGCGCGGTCGGCGCAGGAGCGGTGAGATGTCTGCGCTTCAGGAGCGGCTGTTGCAAGCGGTGCGAGCGCATCCGGGCGAGACGATCACGACGATCGCGGCGCACGTGGGCCAGGCGCCGCGCGCGCTGCATCGGCCGATGTTTCACCTCAAGCGCGAAGGCCGCGTGCGCAGCGCCGGGCAGCGGTCTCTGACGCGCTACTTCCCGATGGCGTCAGCCAAGTCGTCGTAGAGCTGAGCTCAGGTGAAAAGCAACGGCGGCGCTCGCTCGCCGCTGCGAGCGGCGGTGCAGCACGCGGTCAAGAAGCCGAGCACATTCTTGTGCTGCTTGCGCGCGGTGTGGGCCACCGTCATGAGGCGTTCGGCGAACAGGTTTCCGCGCTCGCTCTGCGTGCCGAAGCTGCGCTTGCGCCAGAGCACGAACCCACGCAACTCACGCTCGGCGTGGTTGTTCGTCGGCTCGACATCGCTGTGTTCAACGAACGTCCAGAGCGCCGCTTTGTGCTCGAGGATATCCGCGCACGAGCCGGCGAGCACCGCGATGTCGGTGGCGGCCGCACGCTCGAGCGCGAGCTCGACCTGCACGCGCACCGGCGCCATGTGCGCGCGCAGCTCCGCACGGCTGAGCTTGCCGGCTTTGCAGTCGTGCCAGTACGAGAACAGGATCCGCACGTAGTCGAGCAACTCGCCGCCGATCGCTGCGGCCGAGCCTTGTCGCTCCGAAAACGAAATGAACTTGCGTTGCAGGTGCGCCCAGCAGATCTGCCGCTTGTCCATCGCCCAGAATCGCAGCGCCGTCGCACGATCGCTCACGAGAATGCCGCGCTGCTGTCCGAGCAGCGCTTGCAGCGTTTGTCGCTTGCCGTCGGCGACGATCTTGAACACCGTCGCGACCGTCCACAGCGAGCAGAGCAGACTCGCGCAAAACCAACTGGTGCCGTCGGTGTGCTTGACCTGCGCGTGCTGGACCTGCGTCCAGGCTTCATCGACTGCGGGCTTGATCGCGTCGCTGACGCGCGCTTCGACGGCGCTGACGGCACCTAGCGAGATCTGCACTCCGACCAGGTCTTGCAGCAAGCTCACCGTCGAACGGCGGCTGAGATGATAGACGCCGGTGAGCAACGCCACGACGCTCGAGAGCCGCGGACCAAACGACGAAGTCGCGATCACGTCGTGCGATGCGCGCGTCGTGTGCTTGCAGCACGGGCACGTCACCGCATGCAGACGGTCCTCTTTGGTGTGCGGCTTGACCTCTGGTAGCTCCGTCGTCTGATAACGCTGCGGCGAGCGGTCCGGTGTCTTGGGCAGCTGTGCCCAGCAGTTTTCGCACTGGGGAGGGAAGTGGTCGGCAAACTCGTTGACCTGCTCGGCTGGCAACAGCTCGCGCTTGGAGCCTGCATGCCCCGGCTGCGCACCGCGCTTGCGCTCGAGCTTGGCTTTCACGCGTCGCTGCGCGCGCGTGCTGGGAGGATCGCTCGAAGGGGGCTTATCGGAATTACCCGAGTTGCGTCCCAGTCGATCCATCAACGCGGCCACCTGCTTGGTCAGCTTCGCAACAAGCGTAGTCAGCTCCGCGATGCGCGCGTCCTGCTCGGCGATACGCGCGTCCTTCGCGGCCAGCTCCGCATCTAGATCGGCGATTCGATGCTCGGCGTCCACTCGCGAACGTAGATCACATCTAACTTTCC
>JAYUYY010000053.1:0-3071 GCA_043752225.1 Sandaracinaceae bacterium
TGCGCGCGCGATGACGGGCAAAGGGCTCGGCGCTCCGGATCTGGCGCGGCTGCACAAAGCCGACACGCTGATCGTGGCAGGGCTCGCGGATGCGGTGCGCGCGAAGCACCGCGGCCACGAGGTTCGCGTGCTCAGCCCGGATGCGGCCGAGCGCGCGCACGACCTCGTGCAGCTCGAGCTGGACGCGACGCGCGTGGATGGTCCGACCGGCCAGGAGCTGCTGGTGAAGATCGCGATAGCGCGGCTCGCGACGCCGTGTGATCTCGGCCTGGGCGTGAGCTTCGAGCAGCTCGGCCTCGAGCTGGCGCAGACCGCGCTGGTGTTCGGTGCGGATGCGCTGATCGGCGACCTCGGCTCGCGCAAGACGCTGCCGCTGCTCGATGGCATCTCGGCGCGGCGCCAAGAGCTCAAAGGTTTGATCGAGCGCTCCGGCCGTACGCCGCGCTTCGATGCAGATGAAACGCCGGATGAGAGCGCGAGCGCGCTCGAGCAAGCGCAAAAGAAACCGGAGCAGCCTTCATGAGCTTTGCGAAGTTGGCGGAGAAGCATCGCGCGGGCGAGCGGCTGAGCTACGAGGATGGCCTCGCGCTGATGCTCGAGCCCGATTTGTTGAAGCTCGGCGCGCTGGCGAACGAGACGCGCGAGCGGCTGCACGGCGACCGCACGTTCTTCAACGTGAACATGCGCTACGAGGCGACGAACGTCTGCGAGGCGTCCTGCAGCTTCTGCGCGTTCGCGAAGCTGGAGGCGAATGCGCCCGGCGCGCGGACCGTGACGCACGAAGAGGCGTGGCGCGCGCTCGCCGAGCATCCCGACCCCAAGCTCACCGAGTTGCACATGGTGAACGGGCTGCATCCGGGGCTGCCGTTCGAGTGGTACGAAGACTTGCTGCGCGGTTGGAAGCGGGTGCGTCCGAACGTGCACTTGAAGTGCTTCACCGGCGTCGAGATCCACTACTTCGCCGAGAAGTTCGGCATGACGCACGAGCAAGTGCTCTCGCGGCTGAAGGCGGCGGGGCTCCACTCGATGCCAGGCGGCGGCGCGGAGATCTTCCATCCCGACGTGCGCACGCGGATCGCGCCGGACAAGGCGACCGGCGATCAGTACCTCGCAGCGCATGTCGCCGCGCACAAGATCGGCATGAAGACCAACGTCACGATGCTCTACGGTCACATCGAGACCTTCGAGCACCGCGTCGACCACTTGATCCGGATCCGCGAGACGCAGGACCAGAGCGGCGGCTTCCAGTGCTTCATCCCGCTCGCGTTCCACAACGAGAACAACAGCCTGCACAAGCTGCCCGAGCCCACGGCGGTCGATGACCTGCGCACGATCGCGGTCAGCCGCTTGATGCTCGACAACATCCCGCACATCAAAGCGTATTGGGTCTCGATGGGCATCGACACCGCGCAGATCGCGCTGCGCTTCGGCGCCGATGATCTCGACGGAACGATCGTCGGCGAGACGATTTACCACTCGGCCGGCAGCACGGTGCCGATGGGGCTCACGCGCGATCAGCTGGTGCGCTTGATCCGCGAAGCCGGGCGCGTGCCGGTCGAGCGCGACACCGAGTACGGGATCGTCGAAGAGCTGCCCGGCGCGACGATGCCGGAAGCCGCGATGAAGGTTCGCGAGCGCAATGCCGTGCGGGCTGGAGAGCGCAAGAGCTTGCGCGTGCTCGCATCCACGCCGCCCAAAGCCGATCAGGGCGCGGTCCCATGATCAAGAAATTGAGAGCAGTGCCATGACCAAGAAGCTTGTCGAGAATCGTTACCGTGACCTCGCGGGCCGCGCTGCCAAGAGCGGGAAGCTGCGCCTGGTGGGCGTGAGCTTCTTGAACGCGCAGCCGATCTTGCACGGCTTGCTCTCTGGCGTGGGCGAGGACCGCATGCAGCTCACGCTCGCGCCGCCCGCGGAGCTGAGCCGCCAGTTGATGGAAGACGAAGCCGATGCGGCGCTCGCGCCGGTTGCGACGCTCGCGGCGCACGGCGGTCTCGAGGTCGTGCCTGAAGTCGCGATCGGCTGCGATGGCGCGGTGCGCTCGGTGACGATCGTGGGCGACGTGCCGCTCGAAGAGATGACGGAGATCTTGCTCGACGCCTCGAGCCGCACGTCGGTCGTGCTCGCGCGCTTGATCGTGCGCGCGCGGCTGGGTTTGGCGCCCGGGTCCTCGGGCGCGAGTGGCAAGGAGCCGCGGTATTGCAGCCGCCCGGCGGCCGAGATCATGGAGCGCGTCGGCGGAACGGTCGGCGGGTTGTTGATCGGCGACGCGGCGCTCGAGGCCGAGGGGCGCTGGAAGCACTCGGTCGATCTCGGCGCCGCGTGGAAAGAGCTGACCGGCTTGCCGTTCGTGTTCGCGGTCTGGGTCGCGCGCAAGGGCGTGCTGACGGATCGCGACGCGCTGGTGTTGCAAGGCTCACTCGAAGCCGGGCTCTTGGAGCGCGCGCGGATCGCGCAGACCTGGGCGCGTAGCCACGGCGGCGAGCCCAGCGAGCACCAGCGCTACCTGACGGATTCGATCCGCTACACGCTCGATGAGCGCGCGCTCCAAGGCTTGCGCGAGTTCCTGCGCCGCGCCGCGGAGGCGCAGCTCTTGCCGGCGTGCGAAGTGCGCATGCAAGGCGCGAGCGAGGAGATTGCCACGAGCGACGAGAACACCGCTGCGCCGCAAAGCATCGATGACCTGCTCGACTTCGCCGCGGGAGGCGGACGCTTGTCGTTCGAGGATGCGATGCGACTTCACGAAGAGGCGCCGCTGCATGACCTCGGCCTCGCGGCGGACATGCGGCGTAAAGCGCTGCATCCCAAGGGCGTGGTCACGTACATCATCGATCGCAACGTGAACTACACGAACGTGTGCACGACCTCGTGCCGGTTCTGCGCGTTCTATCGCCCGGTCGGTCACGCCGAGGGCTACGTGCTGACGCGCGAGCAGCTGACCGAGAAGATCAACGAGACGATCGCAGCCGGCGGCAACCAGATCTTGATGCAGGGCGGGCTTAACCCGGCGTTGCACCTCGAGTGGTACGAGGATCTGTTCCGCTGGATGAAGGCGAGCTTCCCGATCAAGC
>JAYUYY010000054.1:0-3069 GCA_043752225.1 Sandaracinaceae bacterium
ACATCGGAACGCCCAGCCCGACCAGCGCGATCGAGCCGAGCACCAGGTCCTCGATGCGCTTGATGACGCCGTGCACGCCGCTCGACTCGCGCACGATCAAGCTGCGATACGCGTCCGGCGAGAGGCTCAGCGCGAGCGCGAGCGCGACCATGTAGTTGTCTTCGCGGATGTCGATCGTTTGATCCGCATCGCAGACCTTGCGCACCAGCTGCAGCACGCGCTGCTCGGTGCTGTTGGAGCGCGCGCGCAGCGCGGTGACCGACGCCTGCAGGTCGAAGCGCGCCGGATCGACCTCGCGCAGCTCGCCCTCCAACTCCTCGGGCAACACCTCGCAGCCCAAGAGCTGGCACAAAAGCCCGCGCACCGTTTGACGCTCGCTGTCGCTGACCGCGCCGTCGGAGAGCGCCGCGCCCATCAACAGCTGCGCGACCGGCCGAACGCTCTCGATGCTCTCGCGCACGTCCGGCGCCGACACCGCGCTGCCGCGCGAGCCTGCGATTCGAAACGGCGCATCGTACTCGCGGCTGAAGCGCTCGTTGCTCGGCTCGCGGCTCGGCGACGAGCTGCGGGAATCGCCCGAGTCGGCGATGGCGTCAGGGATCGAGTCGGGGATCGAATCGGAGATCGAATCGCGCGGGGGCGCGACACGTGGAGTCGACACCTCGGACTCCGCCGCGCCGGCGCTCGCGCTGGCTTCTAGTCGTGGGGCAGTCTCGGACTCGCTCTCAGGCACGCGCGTACGCTATCACCGCCGCGTATGCCTGAGGAGCGCGCTTAGTCACATCCGTGACGCCAACACGCGACGGTTTGCTTTGCACCGCGTGTCGTTGCGCCTCACTCGTCGTCGTCGTCCGAGTCTTCTTCGGTCTCTTCGCCGACCTCCGCGCTCTGCTTGCGGATGATCAGCTGCACGCGGCGGTTCTTCGCCTTGTCGGCGGCGGTCTTGTTCGGGCCGAGCGGATGATCGGGGCCGTAACCCTTCGCCTGCAAACGCGATTCCGGCACGCCCGCCTGGACCAGCCAATCGCGCACCGCATCGGCGCGTTGCTGCGACAGCTCCATGTTCTTGTCGTGTGAGCCGCTGTTGTCCGTGTGACCTTGGATCTCGACCAGCTCGACGTGCGTGTTGCGCAGGAGCACATCGGCTACCTCGCGCAAGAGCCCGTCGCTCGACGCCGCGATCTCCGCGCTGCTCGTCATGAAGCGCACTTGCTGGCTGATCACGATCTCCTTTTGGGAGAGCGTCACGAGCGAGCGCTTGGGCTTCTTGATCAGGATCACCTTGGGCGTGGCGGTATCGAGCGCTTCGATTTCAAGCTCGACCACCTGCATCAGGTAGCCCTCGGCGCCGACGCGGATGCGATACGTGCCTTCCGGCAGGTCGACCGCGGCGAACGCGCCCTTGCTGTCGCCCTTGACGCGTTGCGTGCGCGGGCCGTCGATCTCGATGTCGGCATCCGGGATCGGCTTGCCGCTCTCGGTCTTCACCTGACCGCTGAGCGCACCGACGCGCGCGCGCGCAGCCAGGTGACAGATCACGTGCGCATCGCCGCCCTTTTCGGGAATGGTGGCTGCGCAGTGCCCGGGCAAATACTCGGGGTGCACGATCTCGAAGCGGATCTCGCCAGCGTCGAGACGGTCGACGATGAAGCGACCATCGTCGAGCGTGTTGAGCGGCGAGAGCGCGCGCGCCTTGAGCGTGACGGTCGCGCCCGCGACTGGAACATCGGTGCCGGCTTCGACCACGCGGCCGAGTACGCGGCCGTTGGCGCCGACCTCGTCAGCGCGCTCGAGCACGCGCTCCGGATGCTTGTGGATCATGCCGAAGCTCGCGTGCAGCGAGATACCGGCCCACCACGTCACGATGCCGAACGCGAACTCGCCCTTGATCGCGAGGTACTTGAACGGCTGAATGCGCAGCGCGACGTGCGGCAGCATTGGTAACGCAAAGCCCGGCGGGATCGCGGTCTCATTCACGTTGTAGTGCTCGCCCTCACCGCCCACGTCATCCGAGATGCCCGAGCCGTTCATCGGCTGCGCGCAGTACTGCTGGCCGTTCGGCCCCGAGCCGTTCGGCTGGCCGTTCACCATCGGGAACGCGGACGGGAACGCGGGACCGGGGCACGGCTGAAACCTGCCACCGGCATCCAGATACGCCTCGTTGCGGTTCACATCGCCGCCGAACAAGCCGAGGTCGAGGCCGACACCGATCTCGAGCGCGACCGTGCTGTGGAACTCGATGTCCCAAAGCACCGAGCCGGTCAGGTGAAACAGCGCGAGATCGCTGGTCGCGATCTCGGTGTCTTCCTGGATGCTGCCCGGCGCGAGCAGCGGGCCCTCGAACTCGAACGGCATGTAGCCAAAGCCAAACTGGATGTTGAGCCCGCCGCCGGTTCGATAGGTGCCGACCAAGCCAAAGCCGTTGTTGGCGACCGCAGGCGCCTTATCGAGGAACGCATCCAGCATGTAGCCGGGCACCTCGAGGTGGCGGAAGTACGCGCCCAGCCACCAGTGCTTGAGCGGGTTTTCCTCAGCCGGAGCGGCGTCGGCGTAGTCGGCCTCGTCGGCGTCCACCGCCACCGAGCCCTCCGCGTCCGCGTCCGCCGCGCGTTCGTCATCGACGCCCTGCGCTACAGCGCGATGCGCGCTGACCAAGCCGGTAAGCAGCAGAGCAGCGAACAGAGTTACCCGCGTAGCGCGAGCCGAAGGGGAGCTCCGGAGCACAAGCGCTGTCATTACGGTCGAGCTGAGCATCGAGACCCCACTCCATCGGCTAGCGCGCCCCAGCCATTGGTTCCGGCCAAATTTCCCAGCGTGCGAGGACCCGCACGCCTTGATTTGGCCAGCGCGAGCCCACCAAGCCCGCGGCCGGGTAGTGCTACGGGGTGAGGCCTGACGTCAAGATGGTGACGGCTCGGAGGCACCGACGACTCGACGAAGGTGAACCCGCCTGCGCACTGCCCGACCTGCGACCGACTCGCGGCTCGTAGGCTCGACGCGAGAGCTTCGCTCACTCGTGAGTGGGTGGGGCCCCGACGGCTTTGCCGGCGGGGCGGGAGAACGGCGCAC
>JAYUYY010000055.1:0-3067 GCA_043752225.1 Sandaracinaceae bacterium
GCCAGCTGATCGACGGCTACGACACCGGCGTGCTCTACACCGATCTGTTCATCGGGAACTTGGTCGAGCAGCTCGAGCTGCTCGGCGTGCTCGACGACACCGCGATCATCGTCAGCGGCGATCACGGCGAGACGCTCGGCGAGCTGAACGTGTACGGCGATCATCACACCGCCGATGAGCATGTCGCACGCGTGCCGATGATCGTGCGTTGGCCGGGAATCGCGGCGGGTGTCGAGAACGCGTTTCACTACCAGTTAGATCTGGCTGCGACGTTCATCGAGCTGCTCGGCGGTGAGGTGCCTGCGAGCTGGGATGGGCAGAGCTTTGCGAGCGCGCTGCGCGACGGGCGCGACGGGGGCGACGTAGGCCGCGATCATCTCGTGCTCACGCAGGGCGCGTGGACGTGTCAGCGCGCGGTGCGCTGGGATCGCTACCTCGCGATCCACACGCGCCACGACGGCTACCACCGTTATCCCGAGGTGATGCTGTTCGATCTGATCGACGACCCGCACGAGCAGCATGACCTCGCGAGCGCTCGACCCGAGCTCGTGGCGCATTCGACGCAGCTGCTGCGCGCGTTTTGCGATGCGGCCTTGGCGCGCGGGCCGGCGCGGGTCGATCCACTCGACACTGTGCTGGCGGAGGGTGGCCCGGCGCATGTTCGAGGCGAGCTGACTGCGTACGCCGCGCGGCTCAGGACGACCGAGCGCGGCGCTCACGCCGATGCGCTGATCGCCGCGCACCCTGGAGAAAAATGAACGATTGCGTGAGCTTACGAGATGAGCTTCGCATCACTTAGGTAGCAGGGGGTAGCCAAGGCTGCGCAGCGCCGCTACCGTACGAAAAGTACACACAGGTGGCAGGCCGATGTTTGGACCGCTTCATGTAGCCCTCGGGGCACTCATGCTCTCGCTGATGTCGGTGCCCTCCGCGGGCAAGTCCGACCCTGCTGCGTTCAGCCTGACGACCGGCGAGGTTTGCACCGGGCTGACCGATGAAGAGTGCTGCGCACAGATGCTCGACGTCGCGGGCTTTCGCGCGCAAGGCGATCAGCTGCCGCGGCTGGTGCGCGGCTCGATCAAGCTCGCGTGCAATCAAAGTGGGCGCAGCGCGACGCAGCACACCTGCCGCAGCATCCTCACGACGCGCGGCTTGCGCGCCGAGGATGCGGACAACGCCTGCGCTCCGAAGCTCTTGAGCTCGCGCTGCGAAGAAGACTCCGACTGCGATCGCTGCCGCAGCGATCTGCGCAAGCTCGACTACAGCGGCGGCGAGAACGCTTGCTACGCCGTCACGTACAAGCCGCAAGCGAAGTCCGGAACGCTCAGCGTCACCAAGGTCTTCGTGATCGGCAAAGGCGGCAAAGTCGACACCGAGCTGCGCTTCGGAAGATCGAGCAAAGCTAAGTAAGCACCGCTTGGCGCGCGCCGTTGCCGCGTCCAAAGCGGGCGCGAATCCGTTAGGCTGCGCGCCTGTATGCGAGAGCTTTTGCGCGACCTGGTTCGTGATTTGCGCGAGCCGCTGCTCGAGGCGGGGCCTGGGGGATTGTCGCGCTGGCAATGGATCGCGGGGCCTGCGCTCCTGTTGATCGCGCTCGTCCTCGGCGTGTTGCTCGGGCGCACGACCCGCGCGTGGCTGATCCGCCTGGCCAAGCGCACCGACGCCGAGTGGGACGACAAGGTCGCGATAAGGCTGGTCGGTCCGCTCTCGTTCTTCTGGATGCTCGCCGTGCTCGCGGTCGCGCATCCGGTGCTCTACCTGTCGAAGGGCGCGGAGCGCACGTTCGATCAAGCGCTGCGCGGTGGCTTGTACGCAGCGTTTTTCTGGGCGCTCGCGCGCACGATCGGCGTCGCGAGCAGCGCAGTCGCGACCTCGGCGTGGGGCCGAGAGCATCCGATATCGCGCTCGCTGATGCCGATCGCAGGGCGCGTCGCCAAAGTCCTCGTGCTCGCGATGGCGGTGATCGCGTTGCTCTCGCAGCTGGGCGTACCGGTCACGAGCTTGCTCGCAGGCTTGGGGCTCGGCGGCCTCGCGTTCGCGCTCGCGGCGCAGAAGACGGTGGAGAACTTGATCGGCGCGTTCTCGATCGGCGCGGATCGCCCGTTCGTCGAGGGCGACCTCGTGAAGATCGAAGAGTTCCTCGCCACCGTCGAACGCATCGGCCTGCGCTCGACGCGCTTTCGCACCGCCGATCGCACGCTGATCACGATCCCGAACGGCAAGCTCGCAGAGATGCGCATCGAGTCGTACGCGGCGCGCGATCGGTACCGGCTCTCGACGGTCGTGCCGCTCGCATTCGAGACCAAACCGGCGCAAGTGCTCGCGGTAATCGCGAGCATCGATCGCGTGTTGCGCGCGCATCCGCAGATCTTCGGCGACGACTTGAGCGTGCGATTGCGCAGGCTCTCTGTCTCGTCGCTCGACATCGACGTGGACGCGGTCTTTCGCGCGGCGACGTTCGACGACTTTCAGGACTACCGCCAGGAAGCGCTGCTCGCGATCCTCGCCGCGCTCGAAGAGGCCGGAGCCACGCTCGCGTACCCCGCGCAGCGCACGTACGCGGCCGCGCCGCTCGAAGGGGCGAGCGAGTCAGCTGAGCCGGCGAACCGGGGCTAGGCGGCGAGCGCCGTGGCGGGGCAGGGGCATCAGCAGCTTTTTGGCGCCGACGTAGGGCAGTGTCCTACATTCGTGCGTCAGGAGGCTCCTCAATGGGATCCAGCACAAGCCACCGCGCCAGCTCCGGCCACAGCTCACGTCGTTCGCTCCGTCGGGCGGTGCGCACGCGCTGTCAGGCGGTCGAGGTCGAAGGCTTCACCTTGATCGGCGAACGCGTCCTAGATCTCTCGCCGCGCGGCATGTTGATCGCGTGCGATGCGGCGGCCGAGCTCGGCGATGAAGTCGTCGTGAGCTTCCGCGCGCCCGGCCGCGACACCCTTTGGCTCGACGCCGAAGCGCACGTCGCGCGGATCGTGCGCGGCCTGCGCGACGGCGACTTCGGCTTCTGCGTCGGGCTCGACTTCACGTACCTCGAGAAGAGCGCGCGCGAAGAGCTGCTCGTGCGACTGGC
>JAYUYY010000056.1:0-7837 GCA_043752225.1 Sandaracinaceae bacterium
GCTCGACCTGATCGGCCCCGCGCTCGAAGCCATCCTCGATGCCGTCGAGCGCCACCTCGAGCTGCTCCGCGAGCGCTGCGACTTGCCCGTCCTGAGCGCTTGCTTTGCGCTGCGCGCGAGGCCGAGCGTGCTGCGCAAGGAGCGCCACGCGATCGCGCAGGCCCTCGATCGCCAAGAAACTCCTGCGCAAACCCGCGAGCTGCGCCTGCGTCTCGATCACGCTGTCGATCAGCGCGTCCGTCTCGTCGCGGTCGGCGCGCAACGTGCGGGCGTTGTGCTCGAGCGCAGCCGCCGGAGTGTGTACTCCGGTGCCGATTGCCGCAGTGCCTGCGGCCTCGGCCGCCGGAGCGAGCTGTGCGAGGCGCGCGGCGATCGCATCCACCAAAGGCAACGCGCCCTCGATCGCAACGCGCACTAGCTCCGCGTCCTGCAACGAGCCGTCGCGAAGCGGGGCGAGCACGTCCTCGATCGCATGCGCGTTGTCCGCGATCTCGCGCACCTTGACGACCCGCGCCGCACCCTTGAGCGTATGCGCGAGGCGCAACAGCAGCTCGAGCTGCTCTGCCGGCGCCTGGCCCTTTTCTAGATCGAGCAGCGCTTTGCCGAGCCCTTCGACGAGCTCGCGCGCTTCGATTCGAAAATACTTGTACGGGTCAGGCGCCATGCTTACGTCCGGTCACGAGCGCTGTAGACGACGCGGCGCGGCTGCACGAGCTGAAGCAGCTCGCGCGAGAGCTTGGTCAGCTGGAGCGCAGTCTGCAGCGTCTGCCCGGTGCTCGCTTCGGTCTCGCGGCTGCCCTGGGCGACGTTCGTCACCGCGACATTGATCTGCTCGACCGCCGTCGCCTGCTGCTTGGTGGAGAGCGTGATCTCGCGCGCGGCCTCGGTCGTAATCGAGACGCTGCCCGAGATCTGCTTGAACGACGACGCCACGTCCGCGAATTGCCGCGTCCCCGCATCGACCGCCTTGGATCCGGTCTCGGTCGTCATGATCGTGGTGTTGACCGCGCTGCGCATGTCCTCGATCAGCCCGCGGATCTCTTTGCTCGAGCCACCCACGCGATCGGCGAGCTTGCGGATTTCATCAGCCACGATCGCGAAGCGCTTGCCCGCATCGCCCGCGCCGGCGGCCTCGATCGTCGCGTTGATCGCCAGGATGTTGGTCTGCTCCGCGAGCTCCACGACGATGTCGAGCACTGAGCCGATTTGCTGCGATTTCTTTCCGAGCTCGAGCATGTGCCCGACGATCACATCGACCTGGCGGCGGATCGCAGCGACCGCGTCGAGCCCCTTCTCCACGGTGCCATCGCCGGAACGCGCCGCGTTCGCGGTCTGCTCGGCGATTTGACTCACCCGCTGCGCGCTCTCCGAGATCTGGCGCGAGGTCGCGAGCAGCTCGCTGATCGTCGTCGTGATCTCGCTCATCGCCGTCGATTGCTGCTTCGCGCCCACCGCCTGCTGGTTGGCCGCTGTTTGCAGCTCGGCAGACGCGCTCTGCACGTGCTGCACGGCCGAGCCAACTTGATTGCTGAGCGACTGCGTCGTGAGCCATCCCACGAGCACGACGAGCACGATTGCAAACACGCTGCCCCAAAAGATCGTCTGCTGTGCCTGCTGCGCGCCCTGCACCGCGTCCGTCCTACGTCGATCGAGCAGGCGTGCTTCGCCGGCGTCGATCTCGGCGATCCCACGGCGAATGCCGTCCATCAGCTCTTTGGCGCGGCCAGCCTTGACGGTTTGAATCGCCGCTTCGATGCCCTCGGCGCGTCGTTGCTCGATGAGCTGCTTCGCCTCCGCGATCCGGCCTTCGAGCAGCGGAAGCAGCGCGTCGAGCCGGTTCTGCTGCGTTGCCTCATCGGACAGCAGCTTGCGGAGGCGGTCATGGGTCACGCGAACCGCCGAGACGGATTCGCGATACGGATCCAGGTACGACTCCTCGCCGGTGAGCACGAACCCGCGTTGCCCGGTCTCGACGTCCTTCATCTGCGAGAGCAGGTCGGCAACGCCGTGACGAACCTCGAGCGTGTGCGTCACCGCTGCGTCGTTGTCGATCAAGCTCTCCGCGCTTCGAAAGCCGATGATCGCGACACCCAGCAGCATGAGCCCAGCAAACGCGAAGCCCATCCCGAGTTTTCTGCCAAAGGTCCAATCGCGCATGTTCTACCGTTCCTTCGCTGGACCGCTCGGCGCGATCCGGCTTGCAAGCGCGTGCAGCAGCGAGCTGACGTGCAAAATGGGACGCGATCCGCCCAGCGCGCGCACCGTCTTTGGCACCTGCGCCGCGGTCTCCACGGATGGCGCAGCGCCAAAGACGTCCGCGCTGCTCAAGCGCAAGTGGGCTTGCAGCTCGTCGAACGCAAACCCGATCAGGCCCGGGGCCGATCGCTCCGGCGAACGCGCGAGCATGAGCCAGCGCGGCTTGCCGCGATCACCGCTGCCCAACAAGAGGCGCAGGTCGTAGATCGGAACGATCACGCCGCGAAAGCCCGCGATGCCGAGCAGCTCGGGGATCGCGCTCGGCGCCGCGACGATCGGATGATCGGCGTGCAAGCTCGCGACCTCCGCAAGCGCGACCGCGTACGGATCACTGCCGACGCGAATCGCGAGATAGTCTACCTGGCTCTCGCTCTCGCCGGCTCGCGGCTCCGCGAACGAACGATCGAACGCGGCGCGCAGCGCGCTGGCTGAAGAAGGCTCGGCCTTGGGCGTGCTCATGCTCGTCCCTCGCACGCGAGCAGCTCTTTGCGACACAGCATGAGCAGCGCTTCGCGACTAAACCCTCCGCCGAAGAGCAAGATGCGCGACGCGTCCTCACCTTCCAGCATCGAGAGCGCTTGGCTCAGCTCGCGCCGGCTCGTGCTGCGGTCGCCCGCACGACGCGCGAGCAAACCGAGATGCAGGCGCGGCATCGCAAAGGCCGGGTCGAGGTAGACCGCGACTTGGTCGTGCTCGATCGCACCCGCCATGTCGCCGAGCCCCTCTCGGCACAGCGCGAGCACGTAGTGCGCGCCGGCGCTCAAGTCGTCGAGCGCGAGCAACTTCTGGCACGCTTGCTGCGCTTCCTCGAGCTTGCCGCTGTGCGCGAGCAGCGCCGCGCGCAGCAGCATTGCATCGGCATTGTCGCTGTCGACGACCGCGAGTCGCTGGAGCTCGCCCAGCCCTTCCGCAAAACGGTCATCGCGCAGCAGCTCGCGCGCGGAGCTCAGGAGCACATCGATGCGCTGCGAGGCGTGGTCGATCTCTTGAACCCAGGTAGACGGCGCCGGCACGCTCGGCACTTTCGGAGGCGCGCTGCGCTCGCGCGGCCCGTGATCGTCTTCGTCAGCGTCCGCGCTCGACTTGCGCTCGTAATAGAATGTCTCGTGCGTGTGCCGCAGATGAAAGTCGTGCGAGAGCCCGCGCAGCGACTCAGCATGGCCGACGAAGAGAAACCCGCCTGGTGCGAGCGCTACCGCGATCCGAGCGACGAGCGCGCGCGCGTGCTCGGGCGCTAGGTACATCAGCACGTTGCGTAAAAAGACCACGTCGTAGAGCCCGGGCAGCCACAAGTCGGCGTTGGCCTGGATTAAGTTGCGCTGCTCGAACCAGACCGCGCGCTGAATCCTCGGATCGAGCACGTACTCATCGCGCTCGGCGCGAAACCAGCGCTGTCGCATTTCGGGTGGCGTCTCGCGCAGCGCCCACCCGCCGTAGCGACCGCGCGCAGCCTTCTCGAGAATCAGCGGGTTGATATCGACGCCGCGGATCGACACATCCCAGGCTTCGTTGGCGCTGCCCTCGGACACGCAGTCGTGAATCAGCATCGCGAGCGAGAACGCCTCTTCACCCGATGAGCAGCCCGCCGAGAGAATCGCGAGCTTGCGTGTGTTCGCACGAGCGGCGAGTCGCGCCGGCAAGGCGACCTCGGTGAAAGCGCGGAACTGATCAAAATGACGAAAGAAATATGTCTCGGACACCGTGATGTGCGGCGCGAGCGCGGACAGCTCTTCGCGCAGCGGCAGGGTGCTCTCGAGCAGCTCGAGATACTTTTCAGACGATCCACCCGCGGCCTCGCAGCGCCGCTCGAGCAGAGCGCGCAGCAGCTCCACGCGCGAGTCCTCGAAGAGCAACCCCACGCGCTGGCCGAGCGCTGCGCGAAAGCGCTCCACCTCTCGGCTGCCGATCACGCTGTTCATCCCCGCACCGCGGCATCGATCGCGACGAGCACCGAGTTTGGAAGAACGCGTCCGGCGTTCAGCACCAGCAGGAGCTGCGCGTCGAGCTGACCGACGCGCTCGATCGCATCGGCGCTCGCGATCTGAACCAGCGGAGGCAGCTCGGCTCGCGCGCTTGGCTCGATGCGGCGTATGCCCAGCACCTCGTCGACAGCGAGCGCGACGCTGCGCGTGATCGCGCGCAGCAGCACGAAGCGTCCGGGCGCAACGCCCTCTCGACCGATCAACGCGCCGGCGTGGACGACCGGGGTCGGCGTGCCGTGGATGATCGAAAGGCCGAGCACGAAGCTCGGAAGCTCGCGCAGCGGATCGATCGGCAGCGGCCGCATGATCTCCGCGACGTGCTCGATGGGGAGCGCGCACACGCACGCGCCGATCCGGCACACCACGAATAGATCCGTCGATCGCTGATCGGTCTTAACCACGCGGCCGCATCTAAGCATTCACGCGCGCAGCCACGGGAAACACGAACGTGTTGTCGGCCGAAGTGCACACGGACCTCTCCTCAGGCGAGAGGCGCGATGCGCGCAAGACGGCGCGATGCGCGCTAGAAGCCGGCGGCCGACAACCGCGCGTTGCCCCGGCACAGTCGAATCAGCTCATTCGCGAGCTCTTCGACCCGTACGACCGCATCGACGCCCGTCCGCGCGAGCGTCGCGAGCGGAGCTGCCGGGCTCTGCGCGGTACGTGGATCCTGCACGAGCACGCTGCCCCCTGCGCGCTTGATCGCGACCGCGCCGTTCGCACCGTCGTCGTTCGAGCCGGTCAAAACGATGCCCACGCATGCCGGCCCGTACGCCTGCGCGACGGACTCGAAGAGCACGTCGATCGAGGGCCGCGCAAAGCACACCGGCTCGTCGACCGAGAGCGAGATGCAGCCGTCCTCGACGAGCAGGTGATAGTCGCTCGGCGCGAGGTAGATCCGGTTGGGCTCGAGCGGTGTCCCGTCGTCGGGCTCGCTGACCGGGAGCTCGCAGCTGCGCGCCAAGAGCTCGACCAAGCGCGACGACGAGTCGATCGAGCGATGCTGTGCGAGCACCATGCTGCAGCCGAGCTCGATCGAAATTCCTCCGAGCAGCGTGCGAATCGCGTGCAGGCCGCCTGCGGAAGCGCCCACCGCCACGATTCGCGGGGTGATCACTCGATCCTCCGATAGATCTGCAAGCCGTCGTGGAGCTCTCGGTAGTGGCCGGCAAAGCTCGTAAACCTCAGCGACTCTTTCTTGCCGAGCACCAATGTCCCCAGCCGTCCCAGGCTGGTGTGGAACAAACGGTGAGCTCGCTCGCGCAACGTCGGATCGAAGTACAGCAGCACGTTGCGACACAAGATCAGCTGGAACTCGTTGAACATCGAGTCGCAGACCAGGTTGTGCTGCGAGAACACGACGTTGCGCTTGAGCGAGCTGCGAAACACCGCATTCTCGTGATCGGTCGTGAAGTACGACGAGAAGTCCGCCATCCCGCCCGAGCGTCGGTACCCGATCGTGTTGTCGCGCATCGTGCGCAGCGGGAACACGCCTTGGCGCGCGCGATCCAAGATCGTGTCGCTGATATCCGTCGCGTAGATCCGACAGCGCTCGTACACGCCCGCTTCCTCCAGCAAGATGGCCAACGAATAGACCTCCTCGCCTGTTGAGCAACCGGCATGCCAGATCCGCACGAACGGATAGGTGCGTAAGAACGGAATCACCTCGTTGCGCAACGCGAGATAGACCTCTGCGTCGCGAAACATCGCCGTGCTGTGCACAGACACTGTGGCAACAAAGCGCATCGCCGCTTGAGGGTCGTGCAGCAGCCGAGCCTGCAGCGCCGATACGCTGGGAACGTTCTCGAGCTGGAGCGCTCGGCGGACGCGGCGCGTCAGTGAAGCGCGGGCATAATTGCGAAAATCGTAGCCGTAGTGCTCGAACAGCCCGGCGAGTAACAAATCGATCTCGAGCACTTGCAGCGGGCGCGCACCGCCGTCCGCAGGCAAGGTCTCGAGCTCGGCGTCGTTCATCTGTAGAGCCAGACTCGCAAGAGCGAGACCAACTGATCGGAGTCGACCGGCTTGGTGATGTAGTCCGAGGCACCGGCCTGAATGCACTTCTCGCGATCGCCCTGCATGGCCTTGGCGGTGAGCGCGATCACGGGCAGCTTCGCGTGCTTCGGCTGCAGCCGAATCCGGCGCGTCGCTTCATAGCCGTCCATCTCGGGCATCATGATGTCCATCAAGACGATGTCGATCCCGACTTCGCTCTCGAGCTTGTCGAGCGCCTGCTGGCCATTTTCGGCGTACGCGACCTGCATCTCGTGCTGCTCGAGGATGGTGGTGATCGCAAACAGGTTGCGCGCGTCGTCGTCGACGACCAGCACGCGCTTACCCGCGAGCGCCGGATCGCTGTCCGACAGACGCCGCAGCATCTGACGGCTCGCGCTCGGCAGACGCGACTCGACGCGGTGCAAGAACAACGCGGTCTCGTCCAAGAGCCGTTCGGGCGACTTCACGTCCTTCACGATGATCGTGTCGGTGATGCGCCGCAGCTCGGTGTCTTCGTCCCGAGTCAGCTCCTTGCCGGTGTAGACGATGATCGGCGAATGACTCGCCGTAGGATGCGCCTTGATCGCTTGGATCAGCTCGACTCCGCTCATGCCGGGAAGCTTGAGGTCGAGCACGATGCAGTCGAACGTTTGGTTTTCGAGCGCTGCGAGCGCGGCTTCTCCGCTGTCGACCGCGGTCGTCACGAGGTCTTCTTCCCCGATCAACTCGACGATTGCCTTGCGCTGCGTGTCGTCGTCTTCGACGATCAAGAGCTGCTTCACGCGCCGCTCGAGGAAGCCCTGGATGTGCGCCATCGCGCTCTCGAGCTTCTCGGCATCGACGGGCTTCTGCAGGAACGCGATCGCGCCACTCGCGAGCCCGCGCGTGATCTCGTTGGTCGCCGAGATCACGTGCACCGGAATATGGCGCGTCGCCGGGCTGTGCTTGAGCTGGTCGAGCACGACCCAGCCGTCCATGTCCGGAAGCCGCAGGTCGAGCGTGATCGCGTCCGGCGGCAAGGTCCGCGCGAACTCGAGGCCTTGCGCGCCCGTCTTCGCGACCACGCCGCGGAAGTTGTGCTCGCGTGCGAGCGCGAGCAACACCCGGCTGAACGCCTCGTCGTCCTCGATCACGAGCAGCACGCGATCCCCCTTGGTGATCGCGCTGCGATCATCCGAGTGCTCGAAGCGCGGCTCGGGCGACCCGGCCGTGGTGGTGCGCGCCAGCAAGGCGCTGCTCATCGCGTCGGTGAGCCGCGTGAGCTCATTCGAAGGTTTGACGCCGCGCGATGCGAACGCGTCGGGCAAGTACAGCGTGAACGTGCTGCCCGCGCCCGCTTCGCTTTGAATTCGCAGCTCGCCGCCGAGCAAACCGGTGATCTCGCGGCTGATCGCGAGGCCCAGGCCCGTGCCACCGTACTTGCGGCTCGTGCCGCCGTCGGCCTGCTGGAACGCTTCGAAGATGATCTTCTGCTTGTCCTTCGGCACACCGATGCCGGTATCGCTGACCGCAAACGAGATCACCGACTTCGCGCTGTTGAGCGCATCGTTGTCGACGCTCCAGTCGGCGCTCTCCGGTGTCGAGATCGTGAGGCGTACGTGGCC
>JAYUYY010000057.1:0-7831 GCA_043752225.1 Sandaracinaceae bacterium
ATGCGCGAGACGTTGCTCTCGATCGCCGATCTGGCCAGCGCCGCGAGCAAGCCGCGCGACTACCTCGCGCTCGATCTGCGTGAGCTCGGCGCCCGGATGCGCGAGCTCGACCTCGAGTCGAGCCAAGGCGGTGAGCGCGACTACGACCGACTCGAGCACGGTTTGGGCCAGCTGAAGCGTGCGCGCTTGTGGAGCCGGTCGGGCAGCGGTCAGTGGTTTGGCGCCGGGCTGCTGCGCGCGGACGTGCTGCTGCGCAGACACGAAGCGTATGCGGCGCTCGAGGATCTCGTGGCACGGCTCGAGGGCGAGCTCGCGGCGTTGCTGCGCGAGGAGCTGCGCGAGGTCGTCGATGGATACACCGCGCGGAAGCACGAGATTGGCGCGCTCGATTTTTTGGATCTCTTGCTCTGCACACGCGATCTGTTGCGCGACGATCCGGGCGTACGCGCGGAGCTGCAGGCGGCGATCAGCCACGTGTTCATCGACGAGTTTCAGGATATCGATGCGCTTCAAGCCGAGGTGTTGCTGACGCTGGCTGCGGCGCCGGGCTCCGAGATGAGCGCGATGCCGCCGCCTGGAAAACTGTTCGTGGTCGGCGATCCCAAGCAGTCCATCTACGGGTTTCGCCGCGCGGACCTCGCGTTCTACGAGCAGATCAAGCAGCAGTTGGTGAGCGCTGGCGCGACGCTGCTCCGGCTCTCGCGCAGCTTTCGCGCGAACGATTCGATCCAGCAGGCGGTCAACGCAGCGTTCTCGCTCGCGATGCCCGAGCAGCCGGACGGCGTGCAGGCGCAGCATCAGGCGCTCGAGCCCGATCGCATCGCGCGCAACGAGCAACCGACCGTGATCGCGCTGCCGGTGCCGCGTCCGTATAGCGCGTGGGGCTCGATCACCGGAGGCGCGGTTGCGGAGAGCGCGGCGGATGCGGTGGCTGCATTCATCGACTACTTGGTATCTTCGAGTGGCTTTTTGGTCGAGGAGCAAGGCGCCTGGGTGCCGGTGCAGAACCGTCACGTGCTGCTGCTGTTTCGCAGCATGCGCGGCTTTGGCCGCGAGCTGACGCGGCCGTACGGGCGCGCGCTCGAGGCTCGCGGGATTCCGCACGTGCTCGCGAGCGGCCGGCTATTTCATGCGCGCGAAGAAGTGATGGCGCTATGCGCGTTGCTCACTGCAGTCGAGTGGCCGGACGATGAGCTCGCGGTGTACTCGGCGCTGCGCGGGCCCTTTTTTGCGCTGAGCGACGCAGCGCTGCTCGAGTATCGAGGCGTACGCCCGAAAGAGCGTGAGGAAGAGCCGCTCGCGCCCTACACGCTCAATCCGCTTGCACGGCGGATCGATGCCGCGAAATGCACGGCTGCGCAGCTCGAGGTGGCCCAAGCGCTCGATCTCCTGCGCGAGGCGTTCGTGCTGCGCAACGAACGACCGCTCGCGCACACGGTGCAAGCGCTGCTCACCGCCACGCGCGCGCACGCCGGCATGGCGTTTTGGCCGAACGGCGAACAAGCCCTTGCCAATGTGCAGCGCATTCTCGATGAGGCGCGGCGCTTCGATGCCAAGGCCGCGACCTCGTTTCGAGCGTTCGTGGTGCGCTTGCAGGAGCAGGCGCGGCGCGGTGAAGCGAGCGGTGCGAGCGTGCTCGAAGAAGGCTCGGACGGCGTGCGCATCATGACAGTGCACGGCGCCAAGGGGCTCGAGCATCCGGTCGTGATCTTGTGCGAGCCGACCACGCCGCTGCGCAGGGATCCGTCGCGCTACGTGGACGTTGCAAAGGGCGTGTGCGCGGTGCCGTTGTGCGACGCGGCGCCCTACGAGTTGCGCGTGCACCGTGACGCGTTGTTGCGCCGTGAGCAGGCCGAGGAGATCCGGTTGACGTACGTGGCCGCGACGCGCGCGCGCGATCTGTTGGTCGTGCCGTGCGTGGGCGATGCGCGGCAGCCGGGCTGGGTCGACGCGCTGCATCCCGCGCTCTATCCGACGGCGCAAACCAAGCGCACGCCTGCGCTCGCGCCGGGCTGCCCAGCTTTTGGAGATGACAGCGTGCTCGAGGTGCCCGCGCGCGCGCAGCGCAGCAAGGATGATTCTGTCGCGCCCGGGCAGCACGTTCCTGAGCGCGGTGAGCATCGCGTGGTGTGGTGGGACCCGCGCGCGCTCGTGCTCGATCGCACGCCGGTCGGCGGCGTGCGGCAGCAAGAGCTGCTCTCGCCTGCGGGCGACAGCGCAGCGGAGCTGACCAGCGCGGAGCGCTACGCGCGATTCGAAGCCACGCGTCACGCGACGCTCGAACGCGCGAGCGCCGCGACGCTGCGCACGAGCACGATTACGGCGCTCGCAAAACAAGCCGGCTTCGCCGCGGAGGTAGCCCCGCAGGTGTCGATCGAGAGCGTCGCGCGCGCGGTGGACGTGCAGAGCTTCGGCGGCGCACGCTTCGGATCTCTGATGCACGCCACGCTCGCCGAGCTGCTCGCAGCGCACGCACGCGCTGCGCACGCACCACACGCCGTTGCGCTGAGCGGGCTCGACAAGACCTTGGCGTGGCATGGACGGGTGCTCGGCGCGCTGCCTCAAGAGCTCGCACACGCGGCGCTGCGCATTCATGCCGTGTGGGAGCACCCATTGCTCGCGCGTGCGCGTGCCAGCACGACGCTCTGGATCGAGCTGCCGGTTGCGCTGCGCATCGATGCAGACCTGCTCGCGGAAGGAGCGTTCGACTTCGCGTTTCGCGAGGCGGATGGCTCGTTCACGGTCGTGGACTTGAAGACCGACGATCCGACAGGCAACGCGATCTATGCCGCGCAGGTCGCGCTTTATGCGCGCGCGATCGCGGTCGCGACTGGAGCCGCAGCGCGCGGCGTGCTGCTCGCGATCTGACGCTGCACGACGCTCAGCCGCGCGCGTGGATGAAGCTCGCGATTGCGCTGATCGCTTCGTCCACCGCTTGCGCCTCGGTGCGACCCGAGCGCTTGCGGGGCGCAAGCGAGTGATCGCCATCCTCGGCCCAGACCAGCTGAATCGCAGACGAGAGCGTGTAGCTCTGCACGTCGTCGCGCGTCCCGAGCGGATCGCGGGTGCCTTGAACGATCAGCGTCTTCGTCGTCAGCGCGGCGAGGTGCGCGACGCGTGTCTGCGCGGGCTTCTTCGCCGGATGAAACGGATAGCCGAGGCAGACGAGGCCGCGCACCGCGAGCTCGTCGGCGATCAAGCTCGCCATGCGCCCGCCCATGCTCTTGCCTCCGATGAAGAGGCTTTCTGCCGGTCCCACGCTGCGCACGACCTCGCGATAGGTATCGAGCAGCACGCGTTGCGGATCGGGCCCGGCTCTCCGCTCGCTCTCGCGCCGCGCGTGCATGTACGGGAATTCGAAGCGCGTAACGCCGATGCCGCGAGCGGCGACACCTTGCGCGATGCTCTCCATGAACGGCGAGGTCATCGGCGCGCCCGCGCCATGCGCGAGCACGAGCTGGGGACCTTCACCGCTCGCCGGGCCGTCGTGTAGCAATGAAGGCGCCACTCCTCGCCATACCGTGCACGGCTGAGGCTTGCCAAGCCGCGCGATGCGGGTATCACTCTGCGCCGTGCCTCCATCCTCCAGCAATAAGGTTGCGCTCATCACCGGCGCGAGCGGTTTCATCGGCGGCCACCTGCGCGATTCGCTGCTCGCGGACGGCTACGACGTCGTCGCGTTGACGCGTCCGGGCTCGCCGCAGCCCAAGAAGGGGCGTGCGATCGGCGTCGACTACGCCAACGCCGAATCCGTCGAGCAGGCGATCGAGCAGTCCAAGCCGTCGCTGGTGTTCCACGTCGCGGGCGCTACCAAAGGCGTCAGCTACGATGATTTCCGGCTCGGCAACGTGCTGCCGACGCAGAGCCTGCTCGACGCGCTAAAGAAGAAGCATCGCGACGTGCAGCGCTTCGTGCACATCTCGTCGCTTACCGCGTACGGGCCTTCGACCCCCGATGCACCGAAGGAAGAGCACCACGACCGTCTTCCGGTCGAGCATTACGGCAAGAGCAAGCTCGAGGCCGAGCAGGCCGTCGAAGCGATCGGGGATGCGCTGCCGTGGACGATCATCCGGCCGCCTGCGGTGTACGGCCCGGGCGATGTCGACAACTTCGAGCTGTTTCGCCTCGCCGAGCGCCGCCTCAACGTGTTCTACGGCAACCGCGCGAGTCACATGTCCGCGATCTACGTCGATGACTTGGTGCGCGGCATTCGCGAAGCCGCCGAGCACGCGAACACGCGCGGCAAGGGTTACTTCTTGAGCGACGGGCAGCCGCTTACTTGGGAGGACTACCAAGCGCGCATCGTCGCGGCGACCGGTAAGCCGGCGCTCACGCTCAGCTTTCCAGCCTTCGTGGTCGATGTGGCCGCTGCGTTCGGCGAGCTCGCGACGAGCTTCGACAAGAAGCCGCGGCTCTTCAATCGCCAGAAGGCAATCATGGGCAAGCAGGTCGCGTGGACCTGTCGCCACGATCGCGCTATGGCTGATTTTGGCTATCAGCCTAAAGTGACGCTCGAAGAAGGCGTCGCGCGCACGCTCGAGTGGTACCGGCAGCAGCGCTGGGTCTAGGACATGCGGCCTGGCGTAATGCAGTCGTGCATTAACCGATGATCGAAGCGGCGATCGTGATCGGAGTCGTGCTCGGTCTCGTGATCGTGGGCACGCTGGTCACGTCGGTCGCATGGCCGACGGTCGTCATCGCCGGCGTTTCGCTGATGGGGCTCGGCTTCGTGCTCGGCGTGCCTGCGGGCCTTTACTACCACCTCGCGCTGTACCGAAAGCTCCAACCGCGCGGCGTGCTGCCGCGCAACTGGTACTGGAGCCCCGTGCGCTTCCACGATCACCTGCTCGAGATCGAGCGCTTCTCCGTGATGCGTTGGTTTTACCTCGGCGGCACGGGCTTCTTGCTGATCATGCTCGGCGGCGCGATCGCGGGTCTCGGGCTGGTCATGGCCAACTAGCCTCGCGCCCCTCTGGACGCGAAGCTGGTCAGTCATCGATCCGCCATCACGTGCGCGTTTGGAGCGCTTTGGTCGCGATCGCGCGGACCGTCGCGTCGTCATCCTGCGCGGCGGCTTGCAGCGCATCGGCGAACAGGCCCGGGTCGAGCTTGGTCATCGCGCGCACCGCGTAATAGCGCACGAGCGAGTTGTCGGAGCGGCGGTCGGTCTCGAGGCGATCGACGACTTGCTTCTTCAGGTCGTCGCTGTCGCTGCTCTTGTACTCGCGCACCATCTGGTCGTAGGCCTCGCGATCCGCAGGCGCGGCGCCCGGCGGTACGATCGATGCGCCCGGCCGAACGGCGTCGCGCACAGCTTCGCGCACCACGGGTGACGGCGGCGCGACTGAGGCGCGCCCCCCGCCGACGGCCGCGCCCGCGCGTGGCGGTGCTCGACGCGCCGGTGCTGCGGGAGCGTGCTCGGAAACGCGCCGGCGGATCGTGCCGGGGCTCGTGCGGAAGAGCTCGTACTCTTCGATCTCGCCCAGGTCCAAGCCGGTGAGCGTCTTGTTGAGCTTCTCGCGCAGCTGCGCGCCCTCGCGCCGAGCCGCGCTCACCATCTCTTGCACGCCTTCCGGCAGCGCTTGGGTCGAGCACAGCACGCGCACGGTCGCTTCGGTTACGCCCTCGACGCGATACACGCCGATGTACACGGCGCCGCCGCGCGTCTCTTCCTTGAGCTGCTCGCCGATCTGCTCGAACAACGCGAACGGCGTCGTCTTCAGCAGCGCCTCCGGTGCTTCGAGCACCAGCCCGAGGTACGCGACGTTCTCGAGGCCGAAGCCCTCGGGCATGATCACGCTGGTCTGCAAGCACTCGCGCACCGCATCGATCACGGTCTCGTTGGTGAGCTTGCCGACGCGCTTGGTGCCGTAGTTGAGCAGGCCCGACGACAGCAAGAGGGTGCGGAAGTCCTCGCCGTCGAGGGTCCGGATCGGCGTCGCTTCCGGTCGGTCGTTGAGCAGGTTCAAAGCGTGGAGCGGCTCGAGGATGATGCGGTTGATCTCGGAGTAATAGCGATCGAGCGAGACGTTGCCGTTGCTCTGCGCGAGCCGCGCGTTGTCGACCAAGATCCAGCCGAGCAGGTTTTGCTTCACCAGATCATTGATCGCGCGTACCGCGTTGACCTTGGCGATCCCGCTCTCGTGTCCGCTCGGTAGCGTGGCGAGCACGACCAGCGGCAGCGAGAGATCTTCCAGCGTCTGCACCAGCTCCGCGATCGACGAGCCGGTGCCTCCACCCAAGCCGCACGTCAGCAGCACGACGTCTGCGCCTGCAGCGTGCTCGGCGATACGCTCGCGGATCTTGCCCGCGTGCACCGTGATGCACTCGCGTCCGTACCCGACGTCCGAGCCGGCGCCATCGTGGCCGTCGATGCCGATGTACATCCGCTGCTCTTCCGGCAGCGACGGAGTGGTCGTCGACGTCAGCGTCGAGAGGTCCGTCTGCGCGGTGTTGAGCGCGAGCGCTTTGTACCCGAGCCGCGCAAGCTCGGCGGCGATGTTGCCACCCGCTTGTCCAAGACCCACTGCAACGATCTCGAGTGCCCTACCGGCTGGCTTCACGAAGCACCTCCCAAAAAGGGCGCCGACTATAGCGCGCACACGCGCGCACAGTCTACGCCCCGATGTTTTTCGATGTTCATTGAGGCGAAATAGCCAATAGTGGCTATTCGCGTTCGAAGTCTGTTCGCGGCAGCCGTTTACGGGGCCTGATCCGTGCAGCAACGGAAGCCCACGTTGCGCAAGCGCACGCCGTTGTTCG
Organism: Sandaracinaceae bacterium; assembly: GCA_043752225.1. Classification (GTDB taxonomy): domain Bacteria; phylum Myxococcota_A; class Polyangia; order Polyangiales; family JAFGIB01; genus JAYUYY01. The sequence continues at coordinate 6,763 of JAYUYY010000057.1, forward strand.
CCGCAGCGAACGCGAAGTCGCAGCGCATGCCGCCGGGCAAGTTGTTGTAGCTGCCGCCGCGATGCGGGTTCGCGGGTGGATCCGCGGCCGAAAGGTCGAAGCCGATGGCCGGATCATCCGTGACCCACTCCTTCGCGTTGCCGCTCAGGTCGAAGATCTTCCCGCCGCTCATCTGGCTCGCGTAGCAGTTTGCGAAGTCACCGGTGGGCGCAAGCTCGTCGCGATCGGGATCGCCGGGCTCGAGCGGGTTGCCGTCGTCATCGACGAGCTTGTGGCCGTTGCACGCGTCCTCGCCCTCGCTCGGATACGTCGAGCACGAGCCCGAGGTCGGCGTGAAGCCCCACAAGCAGTTGCCCGCGTCTGCGTTGCACGCGTTGATCCACTCGGCCTCGGTGCACAGCTCCATGTCCGCGTCTTCGCAGGCCTCAACGGCTTCTTCGTAGGTGATGTTGGTCCACGGCAGCACGTCCTCCTTCGAGCACGCGCGCTCGGCGATGACGCCTTGCGAGTCGTCGTCCGAGTCGGGGCGCGATGCTTCGTACTTGTACATCCACAAGCTCGCAGCGACCTGAACCAGCTTGTCTTCAACGTAGCTCTCGTGCATGCCCGGCTCGCTCTTGGGCTCGTCGAGCAGACCATCACAGTCGTTGTCGATGCCGTCGCATTCCTCGGGCTCGGGCATGCCTGCCTCAACGTCGCACACGACACCCGTGGCTACGTTGTTGCACTCGAGCACGCCTGGGGTCGCGCATGCGCCCGTGCCGAGCGAGCAGGCATCGCCGAGCCCTGCGAAGCTCTCGTCGACGTCACCATCGCAATCTTCGTCCACGCCATCGCAGCGCGTCTCTTCGTCCTCTTCGTGCTCGGACGGGTATTGGCACTCGAACTCACCGGCGACGCACACCGGCTCGGTGCCACCGCACAAGCCGCGCTGCTCGCAGTTGTTGACCAGCGCATCGACCTCTTCGTCGACGCGGAGATCGCAGTCGTCGTCCATGCCGTTGCATTCCTCGGGCAGCTCGACGCAGGCGTCGGGAGCAGGGCCACCGTCGGGTCCGGCGTCACCGTC